>DASZVN010000138.1:0-20062 GCA_035547055.1 Hyphomicrobiales bacterium | reverse complement strand
CGGCTTCGAGGCCAATGAGGGCGTGATCCTGATCGCCGCCACCAACCGGCCCGACGTGCTCGACCCGGCGCTGCTGCGCCCCGGCCGCTTCGACCGTCAGGTCGTCGTGCCGAACCCGGATATCGTCGGCCGCGAGCGCATCCTGAAGGTGCATGCCCGCCACGTTCCGCTGGCGCCGCATGTCGACCTGAAGACGCTTGCCCGGGGCACGCCCGGTTTCTCCGGTGCGGACCTGATGAACCTCGTCAACGAAGCTGCCCTGATGGCCGCGCGCCGCAACAAGCGCGTCGTCACCATGCAGGAATTCGAAGACGCCAAGGACAAGATCATGATGGGCGCGGAGCGCCGCTCCTCGGCCATGACCGAGGCGGAGAAAAAGCTCACGGCCTATCATGAAGCCGGTCATGCGATCACGGCGCTCAACGTCGCCGTCGCCGATCCGCTGCACAAGGCGACGATCATCCCGCGCGGCCGCGCGCTCGGCATGGTCATGCAGCTCCCCGAGCGCGACAAGCTCTCGATGAGCTACGAGCAGATGACCTCGCGCCTCGCCATCCTGATGGGCGGCCGCGTCTCCGAGGAGACGATCTTCGGCCACGACAAGGTGACCTCTGGCGCGGCGTCGGACATCGAGCAGGCGACCAAGCTCGCCCGCGCGATGGTGACGCGCTGGGGCTTCTCCGACGAGCTCGGCACCGTTTCCTACGGCGAGAACCAGGACGAGGTGTTCCTCGGCATGTCGGTATCACGCCAGCAGAACGTCTCGGAGGAGACGGCGCGCAAGATCGACGCCGAGGTGCGGCGGCTGGTGGAGATGGGCTACCAGGAGGCGCGCCGGATCATCACCGAGAAGCGCGAGGAGCTCGAGACCCTGGCCAAGGGCCTGCTCGAATACGAGACCCTGACCGGCGACGAGATCGTCGGCCTGCTCCAGGGCAAGAAGCCGGTGCGCGAGACCCTCGACGACACCCCGCCGCCGCCCCGCGGCTCCGCGGTGCCGAACACCGGCAAGGTGCGCCCGCGGCCCGAGCCCGGCCCCGGCGGTCTGGAGCCGCAGCCCCAGGCATAGGCTCAATCTATCTGGTGTGCCCGGGCTTGGTCCGGGTACACACGAGTTCGGTTGCCCGGCAAGAAGTCGCAACCCTTTCAGCAGCTCAGGGCTTCACGAATTTCAGCACGAAGACGTCGCTCTCGCCGATCGCCTGGTACTTCGCGCGGTCCTTGTCGCCGAGGCGGTAGGTCGGCGGCAGGGTCCAGACGCCGGCGGGATAATCCTTGGTGTCTTTCGGGTTGGCGTTGACCTCGGACGAGCCGGCGAAGCGGAAGCCGGCCTGCTTGGCCAGCTTGATGGCATAGTCCTGGCGGACATAGCCGTCCTTGGCGGTCGGGTCCTGCGGCCGGTCGGTGCGGCCGCGATGGTCGGTGACGCCGAGCACCCCGCCCGGCTTCAGGGCCAGAAAGAAGGCGTGGAGCACGGCGGGCGCGTTGCCAGCCTCCATCCAGTTGTGGAGGTTGCGGAACGTCACCACGAGATCGGCGCTGCCGGCTGGCGCGATCGGATATCGGTCGCCGTCGAAGCTCGAGGTCTCGGCCTTGCCGTAGAGCGCGGGCGTCGCGGCGAGCTTGGCCTTCAGCACGGCGTTGAGGTGCTGCATCTCTTCGGATTTGGTGTCGGCGGGCGCAATCGCCGCGATGTATCTGCCGTGGTCGCGGAGATAGGGTGCGAGGATCTCGGTCCAGTACCCTCCGCCAGGCAGGATTTCGACCACGGTGTCGGTCGGCTTCAAGCCGAAGAAATGCAGCACCTCGTAGGGATGGCGAAACCGATCGCGGGCCTTGCCGGCCGCGCCGCGCTGCGGTCCGTCGACCAGCGCGCGGAGCGCAGGGTCGGGTGCGTCGGCCGCGCGGAGCGGCGGTGACGCAAGGGCGAGGGCGAGCCCGAGTCCCGCCGCAAGGATTCCCAACCGTTTCATCGTGCAAGCCCTCCGCCCAGCATGTGAGGCATCACGCGACGACGGGGACCGACGGGGCGCGCTCGCGCGCACCATGTCGCCTTCGTCGCGGACGTCGATTTCGGCCCTGACAAAGCCCTCCTGCGCCTTGCGAGCGCGATGGCGTACAAAAGGGGAGGTCGCTCGATTTGCCCGTGGCACGGGCCATGCCGGAAAATATTGCCGGAAATGAGCACGCGAGAGAAGCCCTCGTGGATCTCACATATGGCTCGGCAGCCACAGCGCCAGGATCGGGAAGCTGATCAGGATCACCAGGCGGATGATGTCGGTGACGATGAACGGCGCGACGCCGAGGAAGACGGTCGAGAACTTCACGTCCTGGATCACCGACTTGATGACGAAGACGTTCATTCCGACCGGCGGGTGGATCAGGCCGAGCTCGACCGTCATGACGATGATGATGC
Organism: Hyphomicrobiales bacterium; assembly: GCA_035547055.1. Classification (GTDB taxonomy): domain Bacteria; phylum Pseudomonadota; class Alphaproteobacteria; order Rhizobiales; family Methylopilaceae; genus DASZVN01. The sequence continues at coordinate 17,646 of DASZVN010000138.1, read as the reverse complement.
CGAACCAGATCGGATCGAAGCCGAGCGACAGGATGACCGGAAAGATGATCGGCACCGTCAGGATGATCATCGCCATGGAGTCCATCAGACATCCGAGGACGAGATACATCACCATGATCAGCGCGAGGATGCCGTACCGCCCTATGCCGAGGCTGACCAGGAAGGCGGTGACATGCTGCGGCGTGTTGGTGACGGTGAGAAAATAGCCGAACAGCAGCGCGCCGATGAGGATGGTGAAGACCGCCGCGGTGGTCCGCGTGGCCTGGAGCAGCGAGGTCAGGATCGCCTTGCGGTCGAGCCTCCCGCGCAGCACCCCGATCAGAAAGGCGCCGCTGGCGCCGACGCCGCCACTCTCCGCTGGGGTGAAGAAGCCGGCGTAAAGTCCACCGATCACGAACAGAAACAGGAGAACGGTGGCCCAGACATGCTTCAGCGCCGAGAAGCGCTCCATCCAGGTGCTGCGCGCGCCGGACGGTAGGAAGTTCGGCCTCACCACCGCGATGATCGCGATGGTCGTCATGTACATCGACACCGCGAGCAGGCCTGGGATGATGCCGGCGATGAAGAGCTTGCCGATGTCCTGCTCGGTGATCAGCCCGTAGACCGCAAGGACCGTCGAGGGCGGGAAGATGACGCCGAGCGTGCCGCCGGCGGCGATGACGCCGGTCGAGAAGCTTTGCGGGTAGTTGTAGCGGCGCATCTCGGGATAGGCGACGGCCGAGAACGTGGCGGCGGTCGCGACCGAGGAGCCCGAGATCGCGGCGAAGCCGGCGCAGGCGGCGATCGTGGCGACGCCGAGCCCGCCCTTGAGATGGCCGACGAACGTATCCGCGGTGCGGAACAGCTCGCGGCTCATCCCCGATGCCGAGACGAAGGCACCCATCAGCAGGAACATCGGGATGACGGCGAAGTTGAAGTCCGTCACCGTCCGCATCGACGTCATGCCGATCATCTGCAGCGCCGGATCGGTGCCGACGATGTTGGCAAACCCGACCACGCCGACCAGCCCCATCGCCATGCCGACGGGCACGCGCAGCAGCATCAGCGCGAACAGGACGACGAAGCCGATGATGGCGACCGCATCGGTGCTCATGGGGGCGGCGCCTCTATTCGGCGGTCTTGACGACGGGGGAGGTGATCTCGTCGGGATGGAAGACGAGGCGCCAGGTGCGGATGGCGATCAGCAGCACCGCCGAGACGTCGCCGACCCAGGCGATGGCGAAGAACGGCCAGGTCGGGGTGCGGGTGTCGGCGGTGAGCACGTTCGAGGCGTAGGTCTGCGTCACCTTCTCGAACAGCATGATGGTGTGGACGGTGACGACGAACAGCAGCACCAGCGTCGCGAACACGTCGATCCAGCGCTTGCCGCGCGGGCCGGCGGCGGCCCAGACCAGATCGACGGTGATGTGGGTGCCGCGATAGCTCGTCGCCGCGATGCCCCAGAAGATGAGGATGCCGAGGAGGAGCTGGCCGAAGGCGTAGCTGTCCGGCAGGTAGGTCGAGAACGGCCACGCCCGCAGCACCACCGAGATGAAGATGTCGAGCGCGACGATGCCGATGAAGAACGCCGCGATCCATTCGATCGAATCGATGAAGCGGTCCATGGCCCGGCGGCCGCGCCGGGCGCCGATCTCGGACTTGCGCTTGAATTCCTCTTCGAGGCTGTTGCTCATCGTCGGCGCATCTTCTCTTCGTCAGACGGGCGTCAGGCCGCCTGCTTCCGGTTGTCCCTCAGCAGGCCGAGCCGCAGCAGGCTTTCCGCGGTGGCGACGATCGCCTCCTCGGCGGAGCGCGGTGCCCAGCCGAGCAGGCGGCATGCCTTGTCCGCCGTGGCGTTCTTGCGCTGGCCGAGTTCGCCGGTGACCGAGCGCAGCGCGGGGTCGCGCAGCGCCGCCAGCCGGACCAGCCAGTCGGGAACCCGCCGTGTCGGCACCCGGGCGGCTGCCGCGCCGAGCCGCCGCTTCAGGATCTTCGCCACGTCGAGGACCGACACGAAGTCGCCGGCAACCGCCAGGAAGCGCTCGCCCTTGGCTGCCGGATCGGTCATCGCGCGGAGGTGGAGGTCGGCAACGTCGCGCACATCGACGATGCCGAACATCAGCCGCGGACAGCCCGGCACGCTGCCGTCGAGCATACGCTTGACCAGGAGGATCGAGGTCGAGAAATCCGGGCCGAGCACCGGACCCAGCACGCCGACTGGGTTCACCACCGCGAGCTCGAGACCGGAGCCCTCGCCGGCGACGAAGTCCCATGCGGCGCGTTCGGCGAGCGTCTTCGACTTCTCGTAGGCCTGCAGGTGGGGGGCGGTGAGGTCGGTCCAGTCTGTCTCGTCGAACGGTTTTTCGCGCGGGGGATGGCCGTAGCCGATTGCGGCGAACGAGGAGGTGAGGACGACGCGCCTCACACCGGCGCCGCGGGCTGCCCTGAGCACGCGCAACGCGCCCTCGCGCGCCGGCACGATCAGGTCGTTCTCGTCCTTGGGTACGCCGGCGGGGAAGGGTGAGGCGACGTGCAGCACATAGTCGCAGCCGGCGGCGGCCTCGGCCCAGCCGGCGTCCTTTTCGAGGTCGGCGGCAAAAAAGGTGAGGCGGCCGCCGCTGTCGCCGCCGCCCTGCACCAGGAGCGCGCGGACTTCGCCTTCGCGGACGAGGTTCCGCACCGTCGTCCGAACGGTGTGCCCGGCCTGGAGAAGCTGGAGAATGCAGTGGCTGCCGATGAAGCCGGACCCGCCGGTCACGAGAACGGTGCTCATCGCGGTCCCTCGCCCGAAGAAGGCATGTGTGGGTTGATCATAGCTCGCCTTCGGACGCCTCCAAGGCCGGTGCTCGCGCCCGGACCGGCCCTGGCATTGGGCATGGCCCACCCGCGGCGCGGAAGGGCCACGCAGCGATGGCTTACTCGACCTTGAGAAGCGCGTCGTTCTTCTTGAGGTCCGCCTTGAGGTCGTTCAGCGCTGCGGCGGGGTCGGCGAGGCCGGCCTTCTTCGCCTCGGCCTCCCAGCGCGCCGTCAGCGGCTCCGCCGCCTTGACCCAGGCCGCCGTCTGCTCGGCGTTCAGCTTGTAGACGACGTGGTTCGGCTCCGCCGAGATCTTGGCGATGCCGTCGTGCTCGAACTTGCCCCACGGCGCCGCCAGGCGCACCGCCGCCTCGGTGTTGCAATTGTCGTCGATCGCCTTCTTCTGCGTCGGCGACATCGCGTCATAGGTCTGCTTGTGCATCACCATGACGAAGGGCGTCGTGTAGAGCGGCAGCTCCATGGCGTATTTCACCACCTTGTCGATGCCGAACAGGACGATCGAGCCCCAGGGGAAGGTGATGCCGTCGGCGACGCCGCGCGCCAGCACCTCGCGGGCCTCCGGCGCCGAAGCCTGGACGTTGGTGCCGCCGAGATTGGTGACCAGGGCCGCGATGGTGCCGGTCGCGGGCCGGATCTTCATGCCCTTCATGTCGCTCGGCAGGAGCACCTTCTTGTCGCGGGTGAAGAGCGCGCCGGGGTCATGCACGAAGGCGAGGCAGAAATGGACGTCGCTCATCTCCTTGGCGGCGTATTTGCGATACCACTCGTCGAGTGCCGCGGTGCCGCCCGAGGCATTGGAGAACAGGAACGGCAGCGCTGCGCCGGCGATGATCGGGAAGCGGCCGGGCTGGTAGCCGGGGCTGACATAGGTCATGTCGGCGACGCCGTCGCGCGCCATGTCGTAGTGGTCGAACGCCTTGCCGAGCTGCTGCGACGGATAGATCGTCGAGGTGATGGTGCCGTTCGACTCCTTCTTGACCCGCGCGGCCCATTCTTCCAGGGCCGGTTGCAGCGGGTGGGTCGGGGGCACCCAGTGCGAGATGCGCAGATGGATCGGCTTGTCCTGCGCCAGCGCCGCGCCCGCGCCGAACAACGTGGCGGCGGCGAGCGCGAGAGCGGCGAATTTTCCTGTCTTCATGATGTCCTCCCCGGCCGTCGTCCGTGACGGCATTGGCTTGATTTGAAGGCTAACAACCCACTTGGCGCGGCACAACCATCCGCACCGAAATTCGTTGGCCTGCCAACTTTTGCCTGGGCGTGATACGATGTCTCGGCGAGCAGGCAAAGTCCGCCGCGCGCGGTCCGCTCGAACGGCCTTTCGCCTTCAGGGACGAGTGCCTATGCTCGCTATAGCCGGCCGTGTAGTGCGGTCGTGGCGCGTGGATTTGCAGGGAGGGATGGCATCATGGCCCCAGCAACAGCCTTGAAGATGCGGATCGGCGGCAGCGACGTCGCCTCGCGCAAGACCTATGACAAGGTCGACCCGGTGAAGGGCGACGTCGTCGCCAAGATCCCGGACGCGAGCGTCGAGGATGCCCGGAAGGCGGTAGACGCCGCCGAGAAGGGTTTCGCGGCATGGTCGCAGACGCCGCTGTCGCAGCGGCGTCAGGTCTTGTGGAAGGCGGCCGAGCTGCTCGAGGCGCGGGCGCAGGACATCTCGGCGACGATGATCCGCGAGAGCGGCTGCACCTTCGGCTGGGGCATGTTCAACACCTTCTTCGCCGCGAGCCTGCTGCGCGAGGCCGCGGCCTCGGTGACGCAGATCACCGGCGAGGTGATTCCGACCGACGTGCCCGGCCTGACCGCGATGTCGATCCGCCAGCCGGTCGGCGTCGTTCTCGGCATCGCGCCGTGGAACGCGCCGGTGATCCTCGGCGTCCGCGCCGTCGCGATGCCGCTCGCCTGCGGCAACGCCGTGATCATGAAGGCTTCGGAAGAAACGCCGATCACCCACCGCACCATCGGCGAGGTGCTGGAGGAGGCGGGCCTGCCGGCCGGCGCCATCAATGTGCTCACCACCTCGCGCGAAGGCGCGGCGCCGGTCGTCAACGCGCTGATCGCCGATCCGCGGGTCCGCCGCATCAACTTCACCGGCTCGACCAAGGTCGGCAAGCTGATCGCCCAGGAGGCGGCCAAGTACCTGAAGCCGGTGCTGCTCGAGCTCGGCGGCAAGGCGCCGCAGGTTGTGCTCGAGGACGCCGATCTCGACGAGGCGGCCGCCGCGGCCAATTTCGGCGGCTTCATGCACCAGGGCCAGATCTGCATGGCGACCGACCGGCTGGTGGTGCAGGAGAAGGTGCTGCAGCCCTTCGTCGCCAAGCTCGCAGCGCGCGCCGGCGCGATGAAGGTCGGCGACCCCAGCGACCAGTCGACCGTGATCGGCGCGATGATCAACACCGACAGCGCCAACCGCGTGCGCAAGCTGATCAAGGACGCCGTCGCCAAGGGCGCCAAGATCGCGCTCGGCGGTGCCGACGGCGAGGGGCCGATCGTCCACCCCACCATCCTCACCGACGTGACGCCCAAGATGGAGATCTACCACGAGGAGATCTTCGGGCCGGTTCTGATCGTGCTGAAGGCCAAGGACGACGCCGACGCCGTGCGCATCGCCAACGACACGCCCTACGGCCTTTCGGCGGCGGTGTTCAGCGCCGACATCAACCGCGCCTACGGCCTCGCCGCGCAGATCCAGTCCGGCATCTGCCACATCAACAGCTCGACCCTCTACGACGAGGGCCAGATGCCGTTTGGCGGGGTGAAGGAGTCCGGCTACGGGCGCTTCGGCGGCAAGCAGGCCATCAACGAGTTCACCGAGACCCGCTGGATCACCATCCAGAGCGGCCACAGGCACTACCCGATCTGAGCAGCGACGGCAGCATTATGTGGGCGGGCGGGAGCGATCGCGCCCGCCTTTTCCGTGGAGACACCCGCAATCGCCCCTTCGCTGAATCCATCGGGCGAGCCGCCCGTCGTTGAAACTGTCGGCGGCTTCGATGCGCGGCTCGACGGTGGCGCGTGGCCTTACCTCGACGAGAATACCGCGGCGATCACGGCTCATTGGGCGGCTGCCGTCGCCGAGAAGCCGGCGCTGTTCGACGGGCGGGTGCTGGTCGCGCGGCGACTGGCGGTGAATGGCGGCCGCGTCGAGACTGGCTACACCGAGATCCCGTTCTCGGCGCTGCTCTACTGGCGGCATTGCGCCTTTCCGCCAGCCGGCGCCCTCAACTGCTTCGGCGCGGCGGTCGTCCGCAGCCGGGACGGCGCCATCCTGCTCGGCCGCATGGCCGACCACACCGCCAATGCAGGGCGCATCTATTTTCCCGCCGGCACGCCGGACCGCGACGATGTCGTCGGCGACCGTGTCGATCTCGACGGCTCGATCCTGCGTGAGCTTGCGGAGGAGACGGGCCTGGCACCGCCGTTGCTGTGGCCGACCGACCGCCGCTGGCTCGTCCGTGACGACCCGCTGGCGTGCTGCGCCCGGCTGATCGAGGTGGATTGCGATGCCGCAGAGGTAGAACGCCAGGTGCGGATGCACCTCGCCGCCGAGACGCAACCCGAGCTGGCCGACGCCCACTTGATCCGGCGGCGGGCCGAGATCGACCGCGATCGCGTCCCGGCCTACGCTCAGGCGCTGCTCGACCGGCTGCTACCGGCGTGACGGCTCAGTACTTGCGGATCAATCCCACCAAGCGGCCCTGGATGCGGACACGGTCGGGACCGAAGATGCGGGTCTCGTAGGCCGGGTTGGCGGCCTCCAGCGCGAGCGAGGCGCCGCGCTTGCGGAGCCGCTTCAATGTCGCCTCCTCCTCGTCCACCAGGGCGACCACGATGTCGCCGGTTTCGGCCGTATCGGTCCGCCGCAGCACGACGAGGTCGCCGTCGAGGATGCCGGCCTCGATCATCGAATCGCCGCGGACTTCGAGGGCGTAGTGCTCGGCCGTGCCGGACAGCATCTCGGGCGGCACGCTGACGGTGTGGCTTCGGGTCTGGATCGCCGAGATCGGAACGCCGGCGGCGATCCTTCCCATCACCGGCACGTGGACCGGCGGCACGGCGTCGGGATCGCTCTCGGGTGCGGGACGCAGGCGGCCCAGCGTGCCCTCGATCACGCTCGGCGAGAAGCGGCCGGCAGCGGGCCTCAGTGCCGGCGACACCGATTCGGGCAGACGCACGACCTCGAGGGCGCGGGCCCGATTCGGCAGCCGGCGGATGAAGCCGCGCTCCTCCAGTGCGGTGATCAGGCGGTGCACGCCCGACTTGGAACGCAGGCCGAGCGCGTCCTTCATCTCGTCGAAGGAGGGGGGAACGCCCGACTCCTTGAGGCGCTCGTGGATGTAGCGCAACAGCTCGTGCTGCTTGCGGGTCAGCATCGGCGGGGCCTCCGAGTGGTCCGCGCCGTTGGCGCGAAACAAACCATGAACAGACCATATCTGTTCAATGTGTGTTCCGCAACTGGTTAATGCTTGGCGAACGGCAGGGCGGGCCCATGGGTGGGCATGCGCAGCATGCCCACGGCGGCGCCGGACGTGGGCATCGGCCATGCCGATGCCCACCCTACCTACACCCGCGAATCGAGGCGGATGATTCGGCAGGGTTCTCCCGCTGCTGCGGCGGGCGCGAAGGGCGGCCGGATGACCAGACAATCGGCAAGCGCCAGGGGCTTCGACAGCGACGAATCCTGCGAAGGGAAGGGGACTGCGACCACGCCCTCGTCCTGCGCCACCAACCGGGCGCGAAGATAATCCTGCCGGCGATCGTTCTCGCCGACGTCCGCGCCGAGCACGGCATCCTCGATCGGGTTCTCTACGTCTGGGCGGCCGAGGAGCGCACGGAGCAGCGGGCGCAGGAACAGGATCGCGCAGACATGGGTCGAGACCGGGTTGCCCGGCAGGCCGAGGATGCGCAGGCCCGCGTGGCGGCCGAACATCATCGGCTTCCCCGGCCGCATCGCGATCTGCCAGAAGTCGAGCGTTGCGCCCCAGGCCTTCAGCGCCTCCTGGACGAGATCGTAGTCGCCGACCGAGGCACCGCCGAGCGTCACCAGCACCTCGGCGCCGGCGTCGGTGGCCTTGGCGAGCGCCTGCTCCAGCGCCTTCGGGTCGTCGCGGACGATGCCGAGGCCGATCGGCGCGCCGCCCTCGGCTGCGACCAGCCCGCTGATCGCGACCGCGCTCGAGGCGATGATCTGGTGCGGCCCCGGGGCCTCGCCTGGCGGAACCAGCTCATCGCCCGTCGCGAGCACGGCGACGCGCGGCCGTCGGCGGACGTGCAGATCGGCGAATCCCATCGCCGCGGCGAGGCCGAGATCGCGCGGCGACAGCACCCGGCCGGGCTGGAGCGGAGCCTCGGCCTCGCGAAAATCGATGCCGACGCCGCGGACGTGACGGCCCGCCGTGGTGGCCTCGACGACGCGGACGCGGTTGCCGTCGACCTCGGCATCCTCCTGGATCAGCACGGCGTCGGCGCCCTCGGGCAAGGGCGCGCCGGTGAAGATGCGGACCGTCTCGCCGGCGCCGAGCGTGCCGGCGAAGGCATGGCCGGCGGCGGATTCGCCGATCAGGCGAAGCTCGGCGCCCGCTGTCGCGTCGGCGCCGCGCACGGCGTAGCCGTCCATCGCCGAGCCGGAGAACGGCGGCTGGCTGCGCCGCGCGTGGGGGGCGATGGCAAGGACACGGCCGAGCGCGTCGGCGAGGCCAACTACCTCAATTTCCAAGGGCTCGACGCCATTCAGGACGCGCGCGAGCGCCTCGTCGACCGGTAGCAGCGGGCGCGGCATCAGTCGTCGGCCTCCCAGGTGCCGGAGCGGCCGCCGCTCTTGCTGAGCAGGCGGATGCCCTCGATCCGCATGCCGCGGTCGGCGGCCTTGGCCATGTCGTAGATCGTGAGGCAGGCGACGCCGACGGCGGTCAGCGCCTCCATCTCGACGCCGGTCGTGGCCGCGACCTTGGCGGTGGCCTCGACGCGGAGGCCGGGCAGGGCCGGGTCGGGACGGATGTCGACCGCGACCTTCGAGAGCGGCAGGGGGTGGCAGAGCGGGATCAGCTCGGCAGTGCGCTTGGCGGCCATGATGCCGGCGATGCGCGCGGTCTGGATCACGTCGCCCTTCTTGGCGTCGCCGCGGAGGATGAGGTCGAGCGTCGCCGGGGCCATCACCACGCGGCCTTCGGCGGTGGCGCTGCGGGCGGTGACCGCCTTGTCGGACACGTCGACCATGCTGGCCGCGCCGCTCGCGTCGAGATGGGTCAGCTCGGCCATCGCTCAGCCCGCCGGCACCGCCGCCGGAGCGAGTAGCGCCCGCGTCGCCGCCGTCACATCCTCTTGACGCATCAGGCTTTCTCCGACCAGTACGGCGTGGACCCCGGCGGCGGCGAGGCGCGCCACGTCGGCCGCCGAGGCGATCCCGCTCTCGCCCACCAGGATGCGGTCGCGGGGCACCAGCGGCGCGAGACGCTCGGAGGTTTCGAGCCGGGTCTCGAAGGTTCTGAGGTCCCGGTTGTTGATCCCGATCAGCCTGGCGTCGAGGCCGAGGGCCCGCTCCAGCTCGGCCTCGTCATGGACCTCGACCAGCACGTCGAGCCCGAAATCATCTGCTGCCGACATCAGCCGCCGGGCATCCGCATCGCGGATCGCGGCAAGGATGACGAGGATGCAGTCCGCGCCCCACGCGCGGGCCTCGGCCACCTGGTACGGCTCGAACAGGAAGTCCTTGCGGAGCGCCGGCAGCGCGCAGGCGGCGCGGGCCGCGGTCAGGAATTCGGGCGCGCCCTGGAACGAGGGGGCGTCGGTCAAGACCGAAAGGCAGGCGGCGCCGCCGGCCTCGTAGGCGCGGGCCAGCGCCGGCGGGTCGAAATCGGCTCGGATGAGACCCTTCGACGGGCTCGCCTTCTTGATCTCGGCGATCAGCGCGGTTCCGCCTTGGGCGATGCGGCGGGCGAGGGCGGCGGCGAAGCCCCGCGGCGGCGGCGCCGCGCGGGCCGCGCGCTCGACCTCGGCCAGGGGGTGGGCCGCCTTCGCGGCCGCGATCTCGCGGCGCTTGTAGGCTTCGATCTCGCCGAGGATGTCGGCCATGGCGCTATTCCTGCGACGCCGCGACGAGCCGGGTGAGACGCCCCGCCGCCTCGCCGGAATCGAGCGCGCGGCGGGCGCGGTCGAGCCCGGCGGCGAGGTCCGCGGCGGCCCCGGCGACGACCAGCGCCGCGGCGGCATTGAACAGCGCCACGTCGCGATAGGGCGAGGGGTGGCCGGCGAGGACGCCGCGCAGCGCCTCGGCATTGTGCTCCGCGTCGCCGCCCTTCAGTGTCTCCGGGCGCGCCGTCGGCAGGCCGATGTCTCCGGGACGGATCGCGAACTCGCGCACCGCGCCGTCCTTGACCTCGGCGACCATGGTCGGCCCGGTGGTGGTGATCTCGTCGAGCCCGTCGGAGCCGTGGACCACCCATGCGTGGGTCGTGCCGAGGGTCGCGAGCGCATCGGCGAGCGGGCGCACCCAGTCGCGGGAGTAGACGCCGACGAGCTGGCGCGTGACGCCGGCCGGGTTCGACAGCGGGCCGAGCAGGTTGAAGATGGTCCTGACCCCGAGCTCGGCGCGGGCCGGGCCGACATGGCGCATCGCGGCATGGTGGTTCGGCGCGAACATGAAGCCGATGCCGGCGGTCTCGATGCAGTGCGCGACCTGCTCCGGCGCGAGGTCGACCTTGACGCCGAGGGCGCCGAGCACGTCGGCTGCGCCGGAGCGCGAGGAGAGGGCGCGGTTGCCGTGCTTGGCGACCGGCACGCCGCAGCCGGCGACGATGAAGGCGGCGCAGGTCGAGACGTTGTAGGAGCCGGAGGAGTCGCCGCCGGTGCCGACCACGTCGACCGCCTCGGGCGGCGCCGCCACGCGGGTCATCTTGGCCCGCATCACCTCGACCGCGCCGGCGATCTCCTCGACGGTCTCGCCGCGGACGCGGAGCGCCATCAGGAAGGCGCCGATCTGCGCGGCCGTCGCCTCGCCCGACATGATGATCTCGAACGCCGCCGTGGCCTCGTCGCGGCCGAGCGCGCGGCCATCGGCGACCGCGGCGACGAACGGCTTGAAGGCGTCCATCTCAGGCCGCTCCCGCCGTTGCGGCGCGGTGCGCCGCGTTCCAGGCCGCCGCCAGCGCCAGGAAATTGGCGAAGACGGTCGTGCCCTCCTCGGAGGCGATGCTCTCGGGGTGGAATTGCACGCCGTGGACCGGGAGCGTGCGGTGCGACAGGCCCATGATGGTGCCGCGCTCGGACTCCGCGGTGACGGCGAGCGCGTCCGGCAGGCTCTCGCGCTCGACCACGAGCGAATGGTAGCGCGTCGCCCGGAACGGCCCGGCGATGCCCTGGAACAGGCCGCGCCCGTCGTGGCTGACCGTCGACACCTTGCCGTGCATCAGTTCGTCGGCCCGCACCACCTTGCCGCCGAAGGCCTCGCCGATCGCCTGCATGCCGAGGCAGATGCCGAGGACCGGCGTCGTCGGCGCGGCGCGGCGGACGAGGTCGAGCGAGATGCCGGCCTCGCGCGGCGTGCAGGGACCGGGCGAGATCACGATGGCGTCCGGCCGCGCCGCCAGGATCTCGTCGACCGTCACCTTGTCGTTGCGATGCACCGCGACCTTCGTCCCCAGCGCGCCGAGCGCGTGGAAGACGTTGAAGGTGAAGCTGTCGTAGTTGTCGATGAGCGTGATCGCGGTCATGGCATGCCTGTCCGCGGCTTCATATCGCGTCCGCGCCACGCCCGCCACCGCATGGTCGACTTCGTAGGATGGGCACGCGTAGCGTGCCCACGTCGTGGGCATCGGCTTTGCCGATGCCCACCCTACCGAGATTCCAGCCTCTTCACCTCGATCCGTACCACGTCGCGGACGCTGCGGCCGCCGTGGCGGTCGCCGGGCACCGCCAGCCGGACCTCGCTGCCGGACAGCGGCTGGCCGTTCATCTTCTGCGCGAGGATAACGTCCTTGTCCTCGAATTCCGGTATGATTTCTCCCATTGCGACGACGACGCCATAGCCGTCGCTGCCGGTGACCAGCAGGGCGTCGCGCAGGAGGTCGCGGGGCGGGCCATTGCCGGCGAGGCCGGCGGCCTTCAGGACGTCCCAGAGGCGCGGGCCGGCATAGTCGGCCGCCCTGTTGCCGTGCTCGGTCTGGAAGGCGATGTGCTCGGAGACGGCGGGAAGCTGCGCCAGGTCGGCGGCCGTGAGCGTCCGGTGCTGCCCGTCGGGCTTCACCAGGTCGATATCGGCGGCGAAGGCGGGCGCGGCGCACAGCAGCGCAGCCGTCATTGCGAGCGAAGCGAAGCAATCCAGGAGCTGCCGGCGTCGGCGAGCGTGCGGACCCTCTCCGTCATGGCCGGGCTCGTCCCGGCCATCCGCGACTTTCTTCGGCCACGGCGACGGCGAATTCGTGGATGCCTGGGCCAAGCTCGGGCATGACGGCGAGCGCCGCCTCATTTGCCGACCATCACGTCGGAAGCCTTGATGACGGCGACCGCCTCGTCGCCGACCTCGAGGCCGAGCTCGTCGATCGCCTCGTTGGTGATGGAGGAGGTGACCACCACGCCCGGGCCGATCTCGATGCGGACGTGGCCGGTGGTGGTGCCCTTCTGCACCGAGACGATCCTGCCCTTGAGCTGGTTGCGCGCGCTGAGCTTCATCGACGCCTCCGTCGTGGCTGCCTAACGCTATATATCACCAGGCACAGCGGGGGCGACTCCTCTCCGTGCTTGCGGAAGAAGGTCGCTCGGGATGCATCCGCTGATTGGACTGCGCGTCCTCGCCGGCGCCGTAGGCCCTGACCCGGTTCGCTCGCTTTGCGAGCGACTCGGCCTCTCCCTCCGGGAGAGGTGAGGGACGCTGCGCTCTCCGGCACCTCTCCGCGGCGGGGAGGGGTCGAGCCGCCTGCGCAGCAGGCGACCGGGCGAGGGGGGACGGTCGGTCGGAGGCCTATTGGCTCCGGCCCGCCCCGGCGGCGAAGCGGACGGCTTCCTCGGCGGCGCGGAACTGGGCGCGGACCTTGTTCACGCACTCGGCCTGCTCGGACTGCGGCACGGAATCGGCGACGATGCCGGCGCCGGCCTGGGCGTAGAGCTTGCCGTCCTTCACGACCGAGGTGCGGAGCGCGATGCAGGTGTCCATCGCGCCGCCCGCGCCGAAATAGCCGAGCGCGCCGGCATAGACGCCGCGCTTCTCGCGCTCCAATTCGTCGATGATCTCCATCGCCCGGACCTTGGGCGCGCCGGACACGGTGCCGGCCGGGAAGCCCGCGACCATGGCGTCGAGCGCGTCGAGGCCGGGCCTGAGGCGGCCCTCGACGTTCGAGACGATGTGCATGACGTGGCTGTAGTGCTCGAGGAAGAAGCGGTCGGTCACGGCCACGGTGCCGACCGCGGCCACGCGGCCGACGTCGTTCCGCCCGAGGTCGAGCAGCATCAGGTGCTCGGCGCGTTCCTTGGGGTCGGCGAGAAGCTCCTGGCCGAGGCGCTCGTCGTCGGCCGGGGTGGCGCCGCGCGGGCGGGTGCCGGCGATCGGGCGGATGGTGACGACGTCCTCGCGGAGGCGGACCAGGATCTCGGGGCTGGAGCAGACGATCTGGAAGCCGCCGAAATCGAGATAGACCAGGAACGGCGAGGGGTTGACGCGCCGGAGCGCGCGGTAGAGCGCGAACGGCGGCAGCGGGAACGGCGCCTCGAAGCGCTGCGACAGCACCACCTGGAAGATGTCGCCGGCGGCGATGTAGTCCTTCGCCCGGCCGACCATCGCCATGTACTCGTCGGGCGTGGTGTTGGAGACCATCTCGCCCGGCAGCGGCACGTCGGGCTGGGCCTCGTGCTTCGGCAGCGGGCCGTCGAGCGCGGCGAGCACGTTCTCGAGGCGGTCGAGCGCGCGGCTGTAGGCGGCCTCGGCCGAGACCGCCGGGTCCGGCCGGACCGGCGTCACCACGGTGATCTCGTCGCGGACCGAATCGAAGATCATCACCAGCGTCGGCCGCATCATCAGGCCGTCGGGCAGGCCGAGCGGGTCCGGCCCGGGCGGGCCCAGATCCTCCATGTGGCGGACCATGTCGTAGCCGAGATAGCCGAATACGGCGGCGGCCATCGGCGGCAGGCCGGGCGGGATGGCGATGGCGGATTCCGCGATCAGCCGGCGCAGCGCGTCGAGCGGCGGCTCGGGGCAGGGGACGAAGGCCTCGGGATCGAGCTTCGGCCTGCGGTTGATTTCGGCGACCGCGCCGCGGCACCGCCACAGGACGTCCGGCTCGATGCCGATCATCGAGTAGCGCCCGCGCACCGCGCCGCCCTCGACCGATTCGAGGAGGAACGCGTTGGCGCGGCGCTCGGCCAGCTTGAGATAGGCCGAGACCGGCGTCTCGAGGTCGGCGACCAGCGTCGTCCAGACGAGCTGGGGCTCGCCCGCTTGATAGCGGGCGGCGAAATCCGCCAGGTCGGGGATGGTCTGCATCAGGGATGGCTCGGTTGAAGGGTGTTGCGGGCCGTTCCGCTGCCGTCATTGCGAGGAGCGCAGCGACGAAGCAATCCAGGGGCTCCAGGCGTCACGCTGGGGCCCTGGATTGCTTCGCTCCGCTCGCAATGACGGGCGACGCGGCGGGTTCATCGGCCTGGTGCTCAGTCGGTCTCGGCGCCGCCGCCGGTGACCGAGGCCAGCGCGGTCGGGTTGACGCGCACGCCGTACTCGTTCTGCAGGGTCAGCACGTATTCGGTGGCGAGGTCGGTCTGGATCGTCTCGGAGAGCGCGCTTTCGAGCTGCTGGGTCTGCCCGGCCGTGGGGTTCAGCGGCGGCACGGTGGACTTGGTGACCTGGAACAGCACCCGGCCGGGCGCCGTGGCCGCGTCGGCCGAGCCGAAGCCGTTCGGCGGCGCGGCGAAGACCGAGGTCACCGCGCCGGGCCCGAACGCGTCGGGCGCCTGGTTGCCGACCCGGGTCAGGCCGATCGCGGCGCTGATCGAGCCGTGCGCTTCCTTGGCGACGTCGGCGAGCGTGGTCCTGCCGGCGTCGAGCGCCTTGACCCAGTCGTCCGCCTTGGCCTGGAGGCGCTTCCTCTCCTCGTTCCCGCGCCACGCCTTCTCGACGTCGGCCCTGGCCTCGGCGAAGCTGCGGTCGTGGGCCGGGTCGATCTTGGTGACCTCGTACCAGACATAGCCGTCGTCGCCGAGCCGGATCGGGTCGTTGTCCATGCCGACGTCGCTGCGATCGGCGGCGGAAACGATCTGCGACAGGTTCGGTACCGCCGGCGTCTTGCCGTCCGGCGTGCGGCCCTGGGCGTCGACATTGTCGAGCGTTTCGAGCTTGAGGCCGTGCTTCTTGGCGATCTCGGCGAGGGTCGCGCCGCCGGCGCGGGCGTCCTCGATGGCGTCGTGGACGTCGCCGAGCGCCTGGCGCGCCTCGTCGGTCGCGATCTCGTTGCGGACCTCGTCCCTGACCTCGGCGAGCGGCTTCACGCTCGCGGGCTGGACCGCGGCCACGTGGACGATGGTCGGCGAGAACTGGCCCTGGACCGGCTGGCTGGTGCCGCCGGCCGGTAGCGCGAAGGCCGCCTTGGCGAGCGCCTGGTCGATGAGCTGCCCTTCGGTGACGGTGCCGAGCGAGATGTCGGCCTGGCTCAGCTTCCGCTCCTTGGCGAGGTCGGCGAAGCTGGTGCCGGCGGCGAGCCTCGCCGCGGCGGCCTTGGCCTCGTCCATCGACGGGAAGGCGATGCGCTCGACGGTGCGCTTCTCCGGGACGGTGAACCGGCTGCGCTCCTGGTCGTAGCGCTTCGCGATCGCCGCCTCGTCGACCTTCTCGGTCGGCGCGAGCACGGACACCGTGACCGGCAGCGCGGTCACGCTGCGCCGCTCGACGGTGCGGAACTCGGCCTTGCGCTCCTGGTAGAAGGCCTCGAGCGTCTTGTCGTCGGGCGCGGCGATCGGCGGGATCGCGTCCGGCCCGATCACGACATACTGGATGTCGCGGCTCTCGCTCTGGTAGCGGTGGATCGCCTCGACGAGCGGCGGCGGCGCCTTGACGCCCCCGGTCAGCCCCTCGAGGAGCTGGCGGCGCAGCATGAAGCCGCGCTGGTCGGCGACGAAGCCCTGCTCGGTGAAGCCGTTCTGGCGCACGACCTCGTCGAAGCGGGCGCGGTCGAACTTGCCGTCCGGTCCCTTGAAGGCGGCGTTGTCCATCAGGCTCTTGGCGACGGCGTCGTCGCTGAGCGCAAGGCCGAGCTGGCGCGTGCGCCTGTCGAGCGCGGCCTGGGCGACGAGCTGGCCGAGCACGCGCTGGTCGATGCCGAGCGAGCGGGCGTCCGCCATCGTGAGCGGCTTGCCGGCCTGCTGGCTGAGCTGCTGGATCTGGTTCTGCAGCGCGGTGCGGTAGGTCTCGATGTCGATCTCCTGGCCGCCGACGATCGCGAGCGTCTGCGAGCCGTAGCCGCGGAAGATGTCGGCGATGCCCCAGACGCCGAAGCTCACCACCAGGAGGCCGAGGAGGAGCTTGGCGAAAAGGCTGCTGGCGCTCGAGCGCAGCTTGTTGAGCATCGGTCGCGTTTCCATGGGCGCGGCGGGGAGGGGCCGCCGGGGCCGGCGATCATAGGGGACAGCCCCCCGCCGTCGCAATGCCGCCTTCCTCTCGGGCTCTTCATCTGCTACCGGCCGCGCCGGCCGAATGGTGGAGGAGATCTCGATGGCCGACGCGCGCCCGCGCCCTCTTGTCGCCGGCAACTGGAAGATGAACGGGCTGAGGCGCGACCTCGTCGAGCTGGCGGCGATCCGCGACGCGGTGGCGGCCGGCGTTGCCGGCCCGGCCGAGGTCGCGCTGTGCCTGCCGGCGACGCTGCTCGCCCTTGCCGCCGAGCTCGCCCGCGACGTGTTCTCGATCGGCGCGGAGGACACCCACCCGGCGCCGCAGGGCGCCTTCACCGGCGACCTCGCCGCCGAGATGCTGGCCGACGTCGGCGCCACCTACGTCATCGTCGGCCATTCCGAGCGCCGCATCGGCCACGGCGAGACCGACGAGACGGTGCGGGCCAAGGCGGCGGCGGCGTGGCGCGCCGGCCTGGTGCCGATCGTCTGCGTCGGCGAGACCGCGGCCGAGCGCGAGGCCGGGGCGACCCTCGGCGTGGTCGAGCGCCAGCTCGCCCAGTCGGTGCCGGACGGGGCGGGGGCGGCGAACCTCGTCGTCGCCTACGAGCCGGTCTGGGCGATCGGCACCGGCCTCACGCCGACGGTCGAGGACGTGGCCGAGGTCCACATGCAGCTCCGCGGCCTCCTCGCCTCGCGCTTCGGGGAGGGCGGCGCCGGGGTGCGGCTGCTCTATGGGGGCTCGTGCAAGCCGGACAACGCGGCGATGCTGATGGGCGTGCCCGACGTCGACGGCGCCCTCGTCGGCGGCGCCAGCCTCCGGGCGGTCGATTTCCTCGCCATCGCCGGCGTCTACGCCTGAGCCTTGCGCGGCGTCGCGAACGGTGAAACGACGCGGCGGGCAACATTCATTCGGGGGCAGGCATGGGCACGGCGATCACGGGCATCTCGTCGATGGCGACGCGCCAGATTCTCGGCGAGCTCTCTCGCCGCTACGAGGAGCGGACCGGGACGGCGGTCGCGATCAAGCCGATGGGCGGGGTCGATGCGGCCAAGCTGGTGCGCGCCGGCGAGGCGATGGACATCGTCGTCCTCGCCTCCAACGTGATGGCGGCGCTGGAGGCCGAGGGCCATGTGCTCGCCGGCAGCGTCAAGGGCTTCGCCCGCTCGGGCATGGCGATCGCCGTCCGCGCCGGGGCGCCGCAGCCGGATATTTCGAGCGAGGATGCCGTGAAGCGGGCGGTCGCCGCGGCGGGCAAGGTCGG
>DASZVN010000137.1:0-2226 GCA_035547055.1 Hyphomicrobiales bacterium | reverse complement strand
CGGCGAAAAGGCGATGTAGCCGACGATGCCGCCGGCGTCTTCGGCAACGAGGGCGAGCAGAAGATCTCCGTCCCGCCGCAGGTCGCGGACGAGCCGGGCTTCGGCGTCGCCGCCGAACGCGGCGCAAAGCAGGGCGGCGACTGCCGTCTCGTCGCCGACGCGCTCTTCGCGCACAGCGAGCCCGCTCACGCGAGGCGCACTCCCGGTGCGAGGCGGGCACCGCGGGCGAAATCGGCAAACGCCATCGGCGCCTTGCCGGCGCGCTGCACGACGAGGAGGCGCACCGCGCTCTCGCCGCAGGCCACCGTGCCGAGGCCGTCGAGCAGCGTGCCCGGCGAGCCTGCGCCTTCGGCCCGTGTGCTGCGCATCACCCGAAGCCGCTCCGCTCCGCGACCGAGACCGGCCTCGCACCAGGCACCGGGAAACGGCGACAGGCCACGGATCCGGTCGTGGACCTCGGCGGCCGGCCGCCGCCAGTCGATCCGCGTCTCCTCTGGCGCGATCTTGGCGGCATAGGTGACGCCGTCCGCCGGCTGGGGCTTCTCGACCAATGTGCCGCGCTCCAGCGCCGCCAGCGCGCGGACCATGAGGTCGGCGCCGAGCGGCGCCAGGCGGTCATGGAGGTCGCCGGCGGTGTCGTCGGGGCCGATCGCGACCCGCTCGACCAGGCACATCGGGCCGGTGTCGAGCCCTTCCTCCAGCCGCATCACCGTGACGCCGGTCTCGGCGTCCCCGGCCATCACCGCGCGGTTGATCGGCGCTGCGCCGCGCCATCGCGGCAGCAGCGAGGCATGGAGGTTGAAGCAGCCGAGCCGCGGCGCCGCGAGCACCGCGCTCGGCAGGATCAGCCCGTAGGCGACGACCACCGCCGCATCGGCTCGCCACGAAGCGAAAGCCGCCGAAGCCTCCGGGTCTCGCAGGCTCTTCGGCGTCGCGACCGGCACGCCGAGCCGCTCGGCGACGGCATGAACCGGCGATTTCCGCTCCGCCATGCCGCGCCCGGCCGGCTTCGGCGCGCGGGTATAGACCGCGGCGAGGTCGTGTCCGGCAGCGGCGAGCGCTTCCAGCGTCGGCACCGCGAAATCCGGCGTCCCCATGAAGACCAGGCGCAGCGTCATGGCCACCCGTCCCTACGCGCGTCCTGATGGCCGACCTCCGTTGTCATCCCGGATGCGGCGAAGCCGCGATCCTGGATCCGGTTGCAGGCGGCGTGTCCCGGGCTCCGGATCCCGGCTCTCGCCTTCGGCTCGGCCGGGATGACAAGGCGGCGAATGGGAGAGACCCTCGGGCTCAGAGCTCGCCCGCGGGGGTGGCGTCGTGGGGCGGCTCCGGCAGGTCGAGCACGCGGGGCTCGCGCCGCGGACGCGGCTTCTTGCCGCTCGGCAGGATCGGCTTCGGCCCGCCGTCGCGCTTGGCCTGCTTGGCGAACTTCTTCCACACCATGTCGCGTTTCAGCTTCGAGATGTGGTCGATGAACAAGACGCCGTCGAGATGGTCGAGCTCGTGCTGGATGCAGGTCGCGAGCAGGCCCTCGGCCTCCCCTTCGACGAGCTTGCCGTCACGGTCGAGGTGGCGGTAGCGGATCTTCGCCGGCCGCTCGACATCCTCGTAATAGTCCGGGATCGAGAGGCAGCCCTCCTCGTAGACCGAGCGCTCGTCCGACCGCCAGGTGATCTCGGGATTGATCAGGAACATCGGCGCCTTCGGCTCGCCCTCGCGGGCGACGTCGATGACGGTGACCCGCTTCTCGACGCCGACCTGCGTCGCGGCGAGGCCGATGCCGGGGGCCGCGTACATCGTCTCCAGGAGGTCGTCGAGGAAGGCGCGCAGCGCGTCGTCGACGGCCTCGACCGGCTTGGCCTTGGCGCGCAGCACCGGGTCGGGGATCACGCGAATGGGGAGGATTGCCATGGGCGCGAGATAGTCGTGGCCGGGCACTCCGTCAAATGTTCTCTCTTTGTTCTTGACGGCGCGAGACGGCGGAGCCATGCTCCGGCCTGTCGTCGGCCTGGCCCAGGGCCGCGGGTGCACCCCCGCCCCCCTTCCCGAGGCTATAGCGGCCCCGGTCCTTCTTGCAGGCGCTGATGAAATCGGCAGCCCTCGGGAGGACGGCGCGCTTGCTATTCGCCGGCCGCTTCAAGGGCGTCGATCAGCTTGGCTGCGCCGGCGAAGCGCCTTCCGCGCCCTTGTAACGACATCCGCTTCTGCAATCGCCTCAGGGGTCGC
>DASZVN010000136.1:0-26186 GCA_035547055.1 Hyphomicrobiales bacterium | reverse complement strand
CGGGCCGTGAAGCTGGTCGATCATCTGGTGATCGGGGTCGCGACCAACCCGTCCAAGGCGCCGCTGTTCACGCTCGATGAGCGCGTGGCGATGTTGAAATCCGAAGCCTTGAAGCAGGCCGCCGGCCGCGCCACCATCGAGGTGCGCGCCTTCGACACCTTGCTGGTGAAGTTCGCCGAGGAGGTCGGCGCCTCGATGATCGTGCGCGGCCTGCGCGCGGTGTCGGACTTCGAATATGAGTTCCAGATGGTGGCGATGAACCAGCGCCTGTCCAGCGAGATCGAGACCGTGTTCCTGATGGCCGATCCCCAGCACCAGGCGATTGCCTCGCGGCTGGTCAAGGAAATCGCATTGCTGGGCGGCAATATCGCACCATTCACCACCCCGGCGGTCGCCAAGGCGCTCGTCAAACGCTGCAAGGAAATCCAACAATGACACAGGATCCCGAAAACACCCTCATCCTCGAGCTCAGGACCGGCGAGGTCGCCATCGCGCTGCGCCCCGATCTCGCGCCCGGCCATGTCGAGCGGATCAAGACCCTCACGCGCCAGGGCTTTTATGACGGGGTGGTGTTCCATCGGGTGATCCCGGGCTTCATGGCCCAGACCGGCGATCCGACCGGCACCGGTACCGGCGGCTCCAAGCTGCCGGACCTCAAGGCGGAGTTTACCAAGACGCCGTTCGTGCGCGGCACCGTCGGCATGGCCCGCTCGGCCTCGCCGGACAGCGCCAACAGCCAGTTCTTCATCTGCTACGGCCGCGCGCCCTGGCTCAACGGCCAGTACACCGTGGTCGGCGAGGTCGTCTCGGGCATGGAGAACGCCGACAAGCTGAAGAAGGGGGCGGGGGAGAGCGGCATGGTCGCCGACCATCCCGACCGGATCGTCAAGGCGACGGTCGCAACCAATCCGAAATGACAGAAGGAGACCGCAATGGCGGCCAATGATCCCGAGAACACGCTCGTCCTCGAAACCACCAAGGGCACCATCGTCATCGCGATGCGCCCCGACCTCGCGCCGACCCATGTCGCGCGCATCAAGGAACTGGCGCGTGACGGCTTCTACGACGGCACGCCGTTCCACCGCGTGATCGACGGTTTCATGGCCCAGACCGGCGACCCCACCGGCACCGGCTCGGGCGGCTCGGGCCAGAAGCTCAAGGCCGAGTTCTCCGACACCCGCCACCTCCGCGGCACCGCCTCGATGGCGCGCGCCGCAAATCCGGATTCGGCCGACAGCCAGTTCTTCATCTGCTTCGCCGAGGCGCCCTGGCTCGACCGCCAGTACACGGTCTGGGGCGAGGTCACCGACGGCATGGAGAATGTCGACGACATCAAGCGCGGCGAGCCGGTCCACGACCCCGACCGCATCGTCACCGCCCGCGTGCAGGCGGATCTCTGAGGCCGCGCTCTTCCCTTCTCTCCTCGCGGGAGACGGATGAGGAGCACCTGCGGCAGGCGATTCCTCGGTGGCGCGTCGCGCCGGCCCTCACCCGGCTCATCGCTTCGCGATGAGCCATCCTCCCCGCAAGGGGAGCGGGTCGGGCGCAGTGGTTGACGCTTCGCCCTTCTGCCGTGCATAGGCCGGCGCATGGACGTCGGCCTGTTCGATTTCGAGCTGCCGGAGGAGCGGATCGCGCTCCGCCCGGCCGAGCCGCGGGATGCGGCGCGCCTCCTCGTGGTGCACCCCGGCGGCGCGCCCGAGCTCGCTGACCGCATCGTCCGCGACCTGCCCGCGCTGCTGCGGCCGGGCGATGCCCTCGTCGTCAACGACACCAAGGTCATCGCCGCGCGGCTCACCGGCCGGCGGCTCGGACGCGCCGGCACCACGCCGAAGGTCGAGGTCACGCTGATTCGCCGCCGCGACGGCGCCACCTGGGACGCGCTGGCGCGTCCGGCCAAGCGCCTGGAGCCCGGCGATCGCCTGCGCTTCGGCACCGAGGGGCGCGTCTGCTTCCTCGACGAGCTCGACGCCACCGTGGCTGCCAAGGGCGAGGCCGGCGAGGTGACGCTGTCCTTCGCCTTCTCCGGTCCGGTGCTCGACGATGCCATCGCCGAGCGGGGCGCCGTGCCGCTGCCGCCCTATATCGCCGGCCGCCGCCCCGCCGACGAGCGCGACCGCACCGACTACCAGACCGTCTATGCCGCCGAGCCCGGCGCCGTCGCCGCGCCGACTGCGGGACTTCACTTCACCGATGCCTCGTTCGCCGGCCTCGCCGCGCGGGGCATCGCCGTGCACCGGGTGACGCTCCATGTCGGCGCCGGCACTTTCCTTCCGGTCAAGGCGGCGGATACCGCCGGCCACAGAATGCACGCCGAGGAGGGGCACCTCGCCGCCGAGACCGCGGCGGCGCTGAACGCCGCCCGCGCCGCGGGCGGGCGCATCGTCGCGGTCGGCACCACCGCGATGCGCGTCCTCGAGACCGCCGCGGACGCGGACGGCGTCCTCCATCCCTGGAGCGGCGAGACCAGCCTGTTCGTGACGCCCGGCTATCGTTTTCGTGGCGTCGACGTGCTCCTCACCAATTTCCACCTGCCGCGCTCGACCCTGTTCATGCTGGTGTCGGCGTTCAGCGGGCGCGAGCGCATGCTCGCCGCCTACCGCCACGCCATCGCCGCCGGCTATCGCTTCTATTCCTACGGCGACGCCTGCCTGCTGTTCCCGGAGGCCGATGCGTGAGCGAATTCGGCTTCGCGGCCGCCGCGACCGACGGCGCCGCCCGCACCGGCACGCTCACGACCGCCCACGGCGAGGTCCGCACGCCGGGCTTCATGGCCGTCGGCACTGCGGCCACCGTGAAGGCGCTGACGGTCGAGCAGGTCGCCTCGACCGGCACCGAGGTCGTGCTCGGCAACACCTATCATCTGATGCTCCGGCCCGGGGCCGAGCGGGTGGCGCGGCTCGGCGGCCTGCACCGCTTCATGCGCTGGGACAGGACCATCCTGACCGACAGTGGCGGCTTCCAGGTGATGTCGCTGGCCGCGCGGCGGGCGCTCAGCGAGGAGGGCGTCGCCTTCGCCTCCCATATCGACGGCGCGCGGTACCTGCTGACGCCCGAGCGCAGCCTGGAGATCCAGGGCCTGCTCGGCTCCGACATCCAGATGCAGCTCGACGAATGCCTGAAGCTGCCGGCGCCCGCGGCGGAGATCGAGCGCGCGATGAGTCTCAGCCTGCGCTGGGCGGAACGCTCGCGCCGCGCCTTCGCCGGCGGGGCGGGGCAGGGCGTGTTCGGCATCGTCCAGGGCGGCGACGACGCTGCGCTGCGCCGCCAGTCCGCCCGCGCGCTGGTCGGCATGGCGTTCCATGGCTATGCGGTCGGTGGCCTTGCCGTCGGCGAGACCCAGGAGACCATGCTGGCGGTCTTGGAGGAGACGGTGCCGGAGCTGCCGGTGGACCGGCCGCGCTATCTCATGGGCGTCGGCACGCCCGACGACCTGCTGCAGTCGGTCGCCCGCGGCATCGACCTGTTCGACTGCGTGATGCCGACCCGGGCCGGCCGCCACGGTCTCGCCTTCACCCGCTTCGGCCGCCTCAACCTCAAGAACGCCCGCCACGCCGACGATCCCCGCCCGCTCGACGAGACCAGCGCCTGCCCGGCGGCGCGGGACTATTCGCGGGCCTATCTG
This sequence comes from Hyphomicrobiales bacterium, assembly GCA_035547055.1. Lineage (GTDB taxonomy): Bacteria > Pseudomonadota > Alphaproteobacteria > Rhizobiales > Methylopilaceae > DASZVN01. The sequence continues at coordinate 22,561 of DASZVN010000136.1, read as the reverse complement.
CACCACCTCGTCCGCGCGGGCGAGATCCTCGGCATGACGCTCCTGAGCTGGGCCAACCTCGCCTACTACCAGGCACTGATGCAGGGTGCCCGCGCCGCCATCGCCGACGGCGGCTACGCCGACTATTGCGCGATCGCGACGGAAGGCTGGGCCAGGGGCGACCTGCCGCCGCTCGCGGCGTGACGCCAGCGGCTTGCTTGACCCGCTCCGGCCCCGCCCCTAGGTTCCGCGCCGTCGCGCGAGCCCGTAGCTCAGGTGGTAGAGCACGTGACTTTTAATCATGGGGTCGTGGGTTCGAGTCCCACCGGGCTCGCCAAGAGAATCTGGGGAGAATAGCCGGCAACGAGCCGGCCGTTTCATTCAGGGTATCAGAGAGGGCAAACTACTCGGGGGCTCGCTCGCTCCTCCTATCGCCGGCTTGCGCCGTGGGCTACTCTCGGCAAAGGCTTTTGGAGGAATCGAAATGGCGAAGGGCCAGCAACGGGGCAATCGCGAAGCGAAGAAGCCCAAGAAGGAAAAGCCGAAGGTCACGGCTGCGGCGCCGTCGTTGAAGGGCAAGTCGGGCTCGCCTGCGCCGACCTCGAAGAAATAGAACCCTCGCTCGACCGTCCGGCGGTGAACCCGCCAGCGAATGCCAGCGCCGCCGCCGCTTCGCCTGCTGGCAACCAGACCCGGCCCTAACAAAAGTGCGGGTAGCCCTCCCTACGGGACTCGCACGCCGCCGGGCCTGCCAGCACAACCTGACCAACGGCCGGCCCGGTCCCGGGAACCTGAGGGCGGCCATTCCCGTCAATCGTTGCGATTGAGAACCTGCACGTCGCGACGATGGCCCATGACATCATCGATGGTCCGGCCTGGTCAGCCGACCGTCTCGGCCTTTTCGGCCAGCGCCTTCTCCGCGGCTTCCGTGACGGCCTCGAAGGTCAGCATGGTCGAGGCGTGGCGCGCCTTATAGTCGCGTACCGGTTCCAGCACGGCGAGGTCGGCCCATTTGCCCTCGGGCGGCGGGCCGTTCTCCTTCAGCATCCGTCGCATGGCGTCGCGGACCTCGCGAAGCTCCTGGAGATTCGATCCGACGACGTGGCGGGCCATGATCGAGGACGAGGCCTGGCCGAGGGCGCAGGCCTTGACGACATGGGCGAAGTCGGTGACGACCTCGCCGTCGAGCTTCACGTCCACGGTCACGGTCGAGCCGCACAACTTGGAATGGGCAGTCGCGCTGCCGTCGGCATGGTCGAGCCGCCCCAGCCGCGGAATGTTGGCGGCGAGTTCCAGGATGCGCTTGTTGTAGATGTCGTCGAGCATCGCGAGCCGTTGATCGTCGGGAAGGGTCGAAGCCTCGTCAATTCCGAGGAGGCAGCTTACATATAGTGCCGCATCGGCGGCTCCACCAAGCGGGCGCCGGGCCGGAGCCCTCCGGCGGGCTCCAGGATGGGAGTTGGAATGGACGCAGTGGTCAAACATCCGGCGGCGCTCAAGCCGCAGACTGCGGATGCGCCCCGGCCGAGTGTCGAGGAAGCGCAGGCCGCGGTGCGGACCCTTCTCGCCTTCATCGGCGAGGATCCGGAGCGCGAGGGCCTGCGCGACACCCCCCGGCGGGTGGTCCGCACCTTCGAGGAGCTCTACGGCGGCTACGGGCTGTCGCCGAATACGGTGCTCGAGCGTGTGTTCGAGGACGTCGGCTACGACGACATGGTCGTCCTGCGCGACATCCCGTTCACCTCGCATTGCGAGCACCACATGCTGCCGTTCACCGGCCACGTGCACGTCGCCTACTATCCGAGCGAGGGCGTGGTCGGCCTGTCGAAGATCGCCCGCGTGATCGATATCTACGCTCGGCGGTTGCAGACCCAGGAGCAGCTCACCGCGCAGATCAGCCGTGCGATCGACGACGGGCTGAAGCCGCGCGGCGTCGCGGTGCTGGTCGAGGCGCAGCATAGCTGCATGGCGATGCGCGGCGTGCAGAAGCCGGGCGTGTCGACGGTGACCAACCGCTTCACCGGCCTGTTCCAGGACAACCCGGTCGAGCAGCAGCGCTTCCTCGACTTCATCCGCCGCCGCGACGGCCGCTGACGGCGGCGCCGATGGACCTCCGGTTCCCGGCGCCTGGCTCGGCCGCCGAGGCCGAGGCCGGCGCCACGCTCGCCCCGCGCTTCGACCGCGACGGCCTCGTCACCTGCGTCGTGTCCGACGCATCGTCGGGCGAGGTCGTGATGGTCGCGCACATGAATGCCGAGGCGCTTCGGCGCACCATTGAGACCGGCGAGGCGCACTACTGGTCGCGCAGCCGCCGCCGGCTGTGGAAGAAGGGCGAGGAGAGCGGGCACGTCCAGCGCGTCGTCGAGATGCGGGTCGACTGCGACCAGGACGCGGTCTGGATCCGGGTCGAGACCGCCGGCACCGGCGCCAACTGCCACACCGGCCGCAAGTCCTGCTTCTACCGGACGGTCGCGCTCGGCGCGGACGGCGGAACCCTCGCCTTCACCGGCGACGGCCCTCTTTTCGACCCCGCGGCGGTCTATTCCGCGGCGAAGCAACCCTAGCCGGCCGGTCGACGGTCCCCCGGATGCGCCATTCACCTCCCGTCAGCGATTTTTCGTAAGATTGAAGCTGGGCGTGCCTCGCGCCGCCCATGAAGAGGACCGCCATGTTCGATGTCCTGGCGCGTCTCGGGCGCGGTACGGCGGGCGCCGCCGATCCAGACGGGGACGTTGCGCCGCCCGCGCGGCTGCCGAAGATCGGCCTCGTGCTGGGCGGCGGGGCCGCGCGCGGCTGGGCCCACATCGGCGTGCTCCGGGCGCTCGACAAGGTCGGCTACAAGCCGGACATCATCGCTGGCACCTCGATCGGCGCGGTGGTTGGCGGCTGCTACGCCGCCGGCAGGCTCGACGAGCTGGAGGACTGGGCGCGCTCGCTGACCAGGCGGCGGGTGTTCTCGCTGCTCGACCTCAGCTTCACCGGCACCGGCATCCTCGGCGGCAGCCGGCTCCGCGATGCCCTGGAGAAGAACCTCGACGGCCTCGATATCGAGGATCTGCCGATGGGCTATGTCGCCATCGCGACCGAGATCGCGACCGGCCACGAGGTGTGGCTGACGCGCGGCCGCCTGGTCGAGGCGATGCGCGCCTCCTACGCGCTGCCCGGCCTGCTCGAGCCGGTCCGGGTCGGCGGGCGCTGGCTGATGGACGGCGCCATGGTCAACCCAGTGCCGGTCTCCGCCGCGCGCGCGCTCGGCGCCCGCATGGTGATCGCGGTCAACCTCCACGCCGACGTCTATGGCCGCGGCGCGGTGGTGCCGAGCCACGGCACCGACGAGGACGATATCGCCGCGATCGGCCAGTGGCGGGCGCGGCGCGAGACCAGCCTGCGCGACATGCGCGGCCGCGCCGCCCTCCGGCGCGCCCTGCACGCCCATGTCGACGGCGCGCCCGGCATCCCGACGGTGATGAACGAGGCCTACAACATCACGCAGGACCGCATCGCCCGCGCCCGCCTCGCCGGCGATCCGCCCGACGTCGCGGTGCTGCCGAAGCTCGGTCATGTCGGCCTGTTCGAGTTCCACCGCGCCGCCGAGGCCATCGCCATCGGCGCCGAGGCGGTCGAGCGCGCGATCGGGGACATCGTGGAGACCGCGCGGGTGCTGGCGTGAGCGAGAGTTGAGAGTGGGGGAGTTGGGAGAACTCCCCCTATCCTTCACTCACCCGGCCTGGATGTACTCCCGCATCGCATGGGCTTCCGCCTCGATCTCGGCGACGCGGTGCTTCACCACGTCGCCGATCGAGACGACGCCGACCACGCGGCCGTCCGCCATCACCGGCATGTGGCGGAAGCGGCCCTCGGTCATGCGCTCCATCAGCGAGGGCATCGGCTCTTCGTCGGTGGTGGTCGCGACCGTGGTGGTCATGTGGTCGCCGACCGCGCTTGCGAGCGCCTCGGCGCCGGCGGCGGCCAAGGCGCGCACGATGTCGCGCTCCGAGAGGATGCCGGCAAGCCGGCCTCCGCCGGCGCTCACCACCAGCGCGCCGATCCGCCTCGAGGCGAGCAGCGCGACCGCCTCGGCCAGCGTGCGCTCCGGCGCGATCGAGACGACGTCGGTGCCCTTGGCCGCGAGAATGGCTTGAACGTTCACGGCTTCGCTCCTCCGTTCGAGGTGCGGCGGTTCGCCACATCCTTCAACTCGGGAGGAAGCCGGCGGTTTCAAGCCCCCCGGCGCACCGGATCGAACAGCGGGAACAGCAGGAGCCCGGCGACGAAGCCGCCGAGATGGGCCTGCCAGGCGATCTCGGCGCTGACCGGGCCGAGCCCGACCGCGCTCACGCCGTAGAGCAGGTTGATCCCGAACCACACCGCCACGAACAGCACGACCTGCGGGGTGCGGAGGGCGACCATGAGCGGCGCCGCCGGCTGGCGGAAGGCGGCGGCCCCGCGCCGGCGCAGGAGCCCGAGCGGGCCCCCCGAATGGAACACGAAACGGAGCGCCGCCGCGGTCAGGCCGGAAATCCCGGCCGAGGCGCCGACCAGCGGCACCGCGGCGCCGGGATGGCTGGCGAGATGGGCCGCCGCCCCGGCCGCCGCGGTCGCCGCGGCGAACAGGAGGAAGCGGGTGCCGCCGAAGCGCCAGGCTACCGGGCTGCCGAAGGCAAGCAGCCACACGCCGTTGACGATCAGGTGAGTGAAGCTGGCGTGAAGCCCGGCATAGGTGACGAAGGTCCAGACGTCCGCCGCGAGGCCGCCCGGCACCTCCGCCGGCGACAGGCCGTAGCGCACCGGCAGGAAGGCGAACAGCAGCAGGATGTGCTCGTCCTCGGCCGGCGTCAGGAACTGGCGCACGATATGGATCGCGGCCAGCGCGGCGAGCGTCCAGCCCACCACGGCGGGCGCATTGAAGATCGGTTCGCGTTCGGCTGGCACGGCATGGGTCCGGGGGATCGGCGACAGCATCTGCCCGAGTTGGCGCGGCCCGGCAAGGGAGGTCCCGCCTGTCCCGCGCCGGGACAGGGCCGCGCGGCGATTGCGCGGCAGGGCGCGGAGCCCGGCTTCCGCAATGGCGGCCGCAAGATGGCGCCGCGCGGGCCGTCCACCGCGTTAACCGCGATTCTGGGGATAACGAATCGCCACATGGCCGGGCCGGGCGGTCCGCTGGCACGCTCCCTGCGACGCCCCCCACAAGACCCCGGCGGTGCCGCCGGAACCTGTCCCGACGCGGGACGCGAGGATCATGAAGCACGCCGCGACTCGCGACCTCTACGCCTATTGGGACCGGCTGCGTGGCGCACGGCCGGCGCCGCGGCGCGGCGAGGTCGATCCGACCGCGATTCCACGCCTCCTGCCGGACATCGCGCTGTTCGAGCTCCAGGACCACGGCGGCATCGCCGTGCGCCTCGCTGGAACGCGGCTGTGCGATCTCTTCGCGCGCGAGCTCCGCGGCGCCCCCGCCACGGCGCTCTGGACCGAGGGCAGCCGCGGCGAGATCGACCAGGTGCTGCGCGACGTGATGGCCGAGGCCGGCGTCGCCGTCATCGCCGCGGCCTGCCGGCGCGACGGCCGCGCGGCCATTCCGGCCGAGATGGTCGCGCTGCCGCTCGCGGATCGCACCGAGCGGCGTCGCTTCGTCATCGCGGCGCTGACGCTCGGCGGGCCGGCGGAAGCCCGTGGCGGCGAGCGCATCGACGCGCTCGACGCCGAGAGCGCGCGCCTGTCGTGGCCCGACAGCGCCCTCGGCGACCGCGGCTTCGCGGCGCTCGACATGGTCGCGGCGGCGGGCGATCCGCGCCGCATCGGCCGCTTCATCGTCTATGACGGCGGCCGCGGCGCGGTCGGCACCGCAACGTCCCGTTAACCTCGATTCCTTAGCGTCTGCGGCGCAGGCGGTCGGACGACGGGAAATGTGGCACAACTCGTCGCCGGGCGCGGGAGATCGCGCAAACGCATGCTACCGCTCGGCAAATCAGTCGCTCAGGAAAAGCGCCGCCACCAGCGCGTGAAGGTCTCGTTGCTCGGCCGCTACATGCTGGCCGACCGGCGCGAGTTTCCGTGCCAGACGCTCGACATGTCGCCGGGCGGCGTGTCGCTGGTCGCGCCGGTCGCCGGCCGGCCCGGCGACCGCGTGGTCGCCTATCTCGACCATCTCGGCCGGGTCGAGGGCATCATCACCCGCGTGATCCCGAACGGCTTCTCGATGAGCGTCGCCGCCTCCGCGCGCAAGCGCGACAAGCTCGCCGCGCAGCTCACCTGGCTCGCCACCCGCCACGTCCTCGGCATGCCCGAGGATCGCCGCCACGACCGCATCGAGCCGCGCAACGCCACCACCGTCCTCGTCATCGAGGACCAGGAGGTCGTGTGCCGGGTGCTCGACGTCTCGCTCTCGGGCGCCGCCGTCGCGGTCGAGGCACGGCCGCCGATCGGCAGCATGGTGACGGTGGGGCGCACCGCCGCCCGCGTGGTCCGCCACATCGAGAACGGCCTCGCCGTCGAGTTCACCCGCCCGCAGAACCGCGAAGACCTGGAAGAGCAGTTCGGCACCTGAGGCCGCTGCCGTCACACCAGCCGAAGCTGCTCGATCTCGAGGCGCACCGGCGCGAACGAGCGGCGGTGGTGGCGGGTCGGCCCGAGCGCCGCGAGCCGGGCTTTGTGCTCCGGCGTGGCATAGCCCATGTGCTTTTCGAGGAGGTAGCCCGGGCAGGCGGCGCCGAGTCGGCGCATCAGCCGGTCGCGCGTGACCTTGGCGACGATCGAGGCGGCGGCGATCGAGGCGACGAGAGCGTCGCCGTCGACGATCGCCTCGCCGCGGCAGGCGAGTCCGGGCGGCACGTCGCAGCCGTCGATCAGGACGAGCGACGGCCGGCACGGCAGGGCGGCGACCGCCCGCGCCATCGCCCATAGGGTGGCGTTGCGGATGTTGTCGCGATCGATCCGGGCCGGCGGCGCCGAGACCACCGCGACCTCGGCGGTGGCGACGATCTCCTCGAACAGCGCCTCGCGCCGCTCCACGGTCAGGAGCTTCGAATCGGCGAGCCCTTTCGGGATGCGGCGGCGGCTCAGCACGACCGCGGCGACCGTCACCGGCCCGGCCAGCGGCCCCCGCCCCGCCTCGTCGACCCCCGCGACCAGGACCTCGCCCGCCCGGTAGGCCGCCCGCTCGCGCCTGAAATCGGCGAGGGCGGCCGGCACCTGGGCGGCTGCGGTTGTCCCGGCTATGGCGGCGCGCGGCATGGCTCCTTGTGCCACGGCCGCCGCCGAGTCGCGAGGCCGGGGGTCAGGCCGCCGGCCGGCGCTCCGAGCGGTAGCGGCCGATGCGGATGTTGGCGAACTTGCCGTCGCGGATGTCGTAGAGGCAGAAATTGGTCGAGATCACCACGTCGCCGGCCTTCATCGGACCGGCCGAGATCAGCTTGCTCGACGGCCGGATGCACTTGAATTCTGTGATGTATTCGCCGCAAACGTTCTTGTCGTCGACGAGAAGAACGCCGACGTCGAGATGTTCGGTGAAGTCCTGGTGGAAGTCCTTGTAGAAATCGATGATGCCCTGCGGTCCGCGAACCTTAGTGTAGCCGTAATCGACCTCGACGTCGGGATGGTAGTAGGCGGCGAATGCCTCGTAGCGGCGATTGTTGAAATGATCGATATAGGTCAGGACATCGTCGCGGGTCACGGCGCACTCCCTTTCGCGCGGTTGATCGGAGCGGAGTGTAGGGTGCCGGCGGGGGTGTGCGCCAGCGATCTGGTCCGGGCTTCGGCGGGGAACCGCGCTGGTCTCGGCCTTACGGACATGCGAAACAGGCGGCATGGGCGGACGGGGCAGGATCGGCGTGCTGGGGCTGGTGGCGATCGCGGCTGCGGTGGCCGCGGCCGGCTGTACCAACGTCGAGCAGAAATATCATCTGGCGCCGCCGAACCGGCACGAGGCCTATCCCACCCTGCGGCCGCGGGCACCGACTCCGCCGGAGCCGGTGCTGTCGCCCGACGAGCAGAAGGCCGAGCAGGCCCGGCTGGAGGCTGCCGGAAAGCGGGTGGAAAGCATCAAGCCGGCACGCTTGCAGGGTCAGTGATTCGGGCCCGCCGTCTTCCGTTCGTTGCCGAAATCGGTGATAGATGAGCGGCGGCCCCGCCGGTCCGCCACGCCCGTCAACGAGATGTCGCCATGAGCAGCGAGTTCCACTTCGTCCGCCGTCTGCCGCCCTACGTGTTCGAGCAGGTGAACCGCGCGAAGGCCGCTGCCCGCCAGGCCGGGGCCGACATCATCGACCTCGGCATGGGCAATCCCGACCTGCCGACGCCCGAGCACATCACCGCCAAGCTGTGCGAGACCGCGCGGCGGCCGCGCACCAACCGCTATTCCGCCTCGCGCGGCATCGCCGGCCTCCGCCGCGCCCAGGCGGCCTACTACGCCCGCCGCTTCGGCGTGAAGCTCGACGCCGACACCCAGGTGGTGGTGACGCTCGGCTCGAAGGAAGGCTTCGCCAACATCGCCCAGGCGATCACCGCGCCGGGCGACATCGTCCTGGTGCCGAACCCGAGCTACCCGATCCACGCCTTCGGCTTCCTCATGGCCGGCGGCGCCATCCGCAGCGTGCCGGCGACGCCGGGGCCCGAGTTCTTCCACGCCTTGGAGCGGGCGGTCCGCCACTCGATCCCGAAGCCGCTCGCGGTCGTCGTCTGCTATCCGTCGAACCCGACCGCCGAGGTCGCAAGCCTCGAGTTCTATGCCGACGTCGTCGCCTTCGCGAAGAAGCACGAGCTCTTCGTGCTGTCGGACCTCGCCTATGCCGAGATCTATTTCGACGACGTGCCGCCGCCCTCGCTTCTCCAGGTTCCCGGCGCGATGGACGTCGCGGTCGAGTTCACCTCGATGTCGAAGACCTATTCGATGCCGGGCTGGCGCATCGGCTTCGCCGTCGGCAACGAGCGGCTGATCGCGGCGCTGGCGCGCGTCAAGTCCTATCTCGACTACGGCGCCTTCACCCCGGTGCAGGTGGCAGCGACCGCGGCGCTGAACGGCCCGCAGGACTGCATCGTCGAGATGCGCGAGACCTACAAGCGCCGGCGCGACACCCTGGTCGACGCGTTCGGCCGCGCCGGCTGGAACGTGCCGGCGCCGCGCGCCTCGATGTTCGCCTGGGCCGAGATCCCGGAGCCGTTCCGCGCGCTCGGCAGCCTCCAGTTCGCGACGCTCCTCGCCGAGAAGGCCCATGTCGCGGTCTCGCCCGGCGTCGGCTTCGGCGAGCACGGCGACGACTATGTCCGCATCGCCCTGGTCGAGAACGAGCATCGCATTCGCCAGGCGGCCCGCAACCTCCGCCGCTTCCTCGACAGCGCCGGGCAGACGCTCCACAACGTCGTGCCGCTGGCGGCCGGAGCGCGTCGCTAGGCGTGGCGGTCACCCGCGCCGCCATGACCGCGCCGCTTCGGGTCGGCATCGCCGGGCTCGGCACCGTCGGCGGCTGGACGCTCCGGCTCCTCACCGAGCGGCGCGCGGCCCTGGCCGCGGCCGCGGGGCGCGATATCGAGGTGGCGGCGGTCTCGGCACGGCAGCGCGGCCGCGATCGTGGCATCGCGCTCGACGGCCTCGCCTGGCATGACGATCCGGCCGCGCTCGCCCGCAATCCCAAGGTCGAGGCGGTGGTCGAGCTCATCGGCGGTGCCGAGGGGCCCGCGCTCGCGACCGTGGAGGCCGCGCTGGCGGTCGGGAAGCCGGTCGTCACCGCCAACAAGGCGCTCCTCGCCGCCCACGGCCTTCGCCTCGCCGCGATGGCCGAGGAGGCGGGGGTGGCGCTCGCCTTCGAGGCCGCGGTCGGCGGCGGCATCCCGGTCGTGAAGACGCTCCGCGAGGCGCTGGTCGCGAACCGCTTCGGCCGCGTCATCGGCATCCTCAACGGCACGTCGAACTACATCCTGACGCGGATGGAGGAGGACGGCCTCTCCTTCGATGCCGCGCTCGCCGAGGCGCAGCGGCTCGGTTATGCCGAGGCCGATCCCAGCTTCGACATCGGCGGCCACGACACCGCGCACAAGCTCGCCATCCTGACGAGCCTCGCCTTCGGCACCGCGATCGATGCCGACGAGGTCTATGTCGAGGGCATCGCCGCGATTACCCCGCTCGACCTCGCGATGGCCGAGGAGCTCGGCTACCGCATCAAGCTCATCGGAGTCGCGATCTCGACCGAGGCCGGGATCGAGCAGCGCGTCCATCCGGCGATGGTGCCGAAGAACGGGGCCATCGCCCGCATCCGCGGCGTCACCAACGCGGTCGCGCTCGACGGCGACGCCACCGGCGAGATCACGCTGGCCGGCGCCGGCGCGGGCGGCGCCGCCACCGCCTCGGCCGTGGTCGGCGACATCGTGGACGTCGCCCGCGGCCTGGCCCTGCCGCCGTTCGGCCGCCCGGCCGCGATGCTGCAGCCCTTCCGCCGCGCGCCGATGCAGCGCCACGCCGGCGGCTACTACATCCGCCTCCATGCCTTCGACCGTCCCGGCGTCTTTGCTGGCATCGCCCAGCGCATGGCCGAGGGCAGCATTTCGCTGGAGAGCATCGTCCAGCGGCGCCAGCCGGCGGCGAGCGCCGACGCGGTGCCCGTCGTCCTCATCACCCACGCGACCACCGAGGCGGCGGTGCGCCAGGCGCTCGACGGGATCGTCGCCGACGGCCTCGTCGCCGGCCAGCCCCAGATCATCCGCATCGAGAAGGAGTGAGGGCGAACGCCCCGACAGCCATGGCCGAGATCACCGTCGCTCCCCATCAGATCATCGAACGCATCCTGACGCTGGAGCTGGTCCGCGTCACCGAGCGCGCCGCGGTCGCCTCCGCCCGCCTGCGCGGGCGCGGCAACGAGAAGGCGGCCGACCAGGCCGCGGTCGACGCCATGCGCCGCGAGCTGAACCGCCTGCCGATCGACGGCACGGTGGTGATCGGCGAGGGCGAGCGCGACGAGGCGCCGATGCTGTTCATCGGCGAGCGGGTCGGCAACCGCAACGGCCCCAAGGTCGACATCGCGGTCGACCCGCTCGAGGGCACGACGCTCTGCGCCCGCGACATGCCGGGCTCGATCACCGTGATGGCGATGGCCGACGGCGGGACGCTGCTGGCTGCGCCCGACGTCTACATGCACAAGATCGCGGTCGGGCCGGGCTATCCCGCGGGCGTCGTCTCGCTCGACGCCTCGCCGGAGGAGAACATCGCCGCGGTCGCCAAGGCGAAGGGGGTGAAGCCCGACGAGATTACGGTGCTGATGCTCGACCGGCCGCGCCACAGCCAGATGATCGCGGCCATCCGCAAGGTCGGCGCCGGCCTCCGCCTCATCACCGATGGCGACATCGCCGGCGTCATCTTCACCTCGATGCCGGAGAAGACCGGGATCGACCTCTACATGGGCATCGGCGCCGCGCCCGAAGGCGTGCTCGCGGCCTCGGCGCTTCGCTGCATCGGCGGCCAGATGCAGACCCGGCTGATCCTCGACAGCGAGGACAAGCTGAAGCGCGCCTCCCAGATGGGCGTGACCGACCCGAAGCGCACCTACGGCGTCGCCGACCTCGCCCGCGGCGACGTGATCGTCGCCGCGACCGGCGTCACCGACGGCCCGCTGGTCTCGGGAGTCCGCTTCCACAAGGACATGATCGAGACCGAGACCGTCGTCTACCGCTCGACCACCGGCACCGTCCGCCGCGTCCAGGCCGAGCACCGCGAATTCGCGAAGTTCCATCTCGACTGAGGGCCGCCTGTCACGGCGGGCCTCAGTCCGGGCCTCCACGGCCTTGCATCGTCGAGAAGCAGGAGCGACCGTGGACGGCCGGACCAAAGGCGGCCATGACGCCTCGTCACTCTGCCGGGGCGCCCTGGGGAACCTCCTTGCCGCGCCAGCGGCGGACGCGCGCCGGCAGCGACAGCACGGCGTGCGACAGGCTCTCCATGTAGAGGAAGATCACCGGCGTGATGAAGAGCGTCAGCGCTTGGCTCACCACGAGGCCGCCGACCACCGCGACGCCGAGCGGCTGGCGCAGTTCCGCGCTGGTGCCGGCGCCGATCGCGATCGGCAGCGTGCCCATGATGGCGGCGAAGGTCGTCATCATGATCGGGCGGAAGCGGAGCAGGCAGGCGCGGTAGATCGCCTCGCGCGACGGCACTCCGTCGCGCTTCAGCTTGAGCGCCACGTCGATCATCATGATCGCGTTCTTCTTGACGATGCCGATCAGCATCAGGATGCCGATCACCGCGATCACGCTGAGGTCGAAGCCGAACAGGTGCAGCGTCAGGAGCGCGCCGAGCCCGGCCGCCGGCAGGCCGGTCAGGATGGTCAGGGGGTGGATGAAGCTCTCGTAGAGGATGCCGAGCACGATGTAGATCGTGACCACCGCCGCGAGCAGGAGCACGCCCTCGTTGGCGAGCGACTGCTGGAACACCTGCGCGTCGCCCGAGAAGGAGGAGGTGATCGTCACCGGCATCTCGATCGAGGCCTTGATGTCGTCGAGCTTGGTGACCGCCTGGCCGAGCGAGACGCCGGACGGCAGGTTGAACGAGACCGTGACGGCCGGAAGCTGGCCGACCTGGTTGACGCTGAGCGGTCCGTTGGTGCGCACCACCTGGGCGATCGAGCCGACCGGCACCAGCGTGCCGTTCGACGCCCGCACGTAGACCGAGTTCAGCATGTTCGGCGTCCATGGAATCTCGGGATCGAATTCCATGATCACTTCGTAGCTGTCGCCGGTCTTGTAGATGGTCGAGATCTGCTCGGTGCCGAACCCGGCGTAGAGCGTGTTGCGGAGCTGGTCGGCGGTGATGCCGAGCGCATTGGCCTTGGCGGCGTCGACCTTGAGCGTCGCCTGCAGGGCGTCGTTCTGCATGTCGGTGGTGACGTCGGCGAAGGTCGAGCGGTCGCGCGACATCGCGTCGGCCATCTTCTCGGACCACGAATAGAGCTGGTCCTCGTCGAGGCCCTGCAGGACGTACTGATACTGGCTCTTGGTGGCGTGCGTGCCGAAGCGCAGATCCTGCACCGGCACCATGTAGGTCGCGATGCCGGGAATCTGGGCGAGCTGACGCCGCAGCGTCGACAGCACCTCCTGCAGCGGCGGCCGCTGGTCCTTCGGCTTCAGCTCGACGAAGCCGCGGCCCTGGTTGAGGCTGCCGGCCTGCCCGGTCGCCTGGCCCACGATCGAGACCACGTGCTTGACGTAGGGCGACTTGCGGAAGACGTCGGCGACCTGGTTCTGGAGCTTCAGCATCGCCGGATAGGAGATGTCCTGCCGGGCCTCGGTCGAGATCGAGAGCTGGCTCAGGTCCTCCAGCGGGAAGAAGCCCTTCGGGATGATGGTGAACAGATAGACGGTCGCCACCACCGTCCCGAAGAACACCAGCAGGATGAGGAAGCGGAAGCGCAGGCAGAAGCCGAGCGCGGCGCGGTAGCCGGCGTACATCAGGTCGAAGCCGCGCTCGGCGAAGCTGAACAGCCCGCGACGCGTGGTGCCGCCGTTCCGGTGGGCCACCCGCAGCACCCGCGAGCACAGCATCGGCGTCAGCGTCAGCGAAACGAACGCCGAGGCGACGATCGCCATCGTCACCACCACCGCGAACTCGTTGAACACGAGGCCGACCACCCCGCCCATCAGGAGGATCGGGATGAACACGGCGCACAGCGAGACCGTGATCGAGATGATGGTGAAGCCGATCTCGCGCGAGCCGACCAGCGCCGCCTGCATGGCGCTGAGCCCCTCCTCCTCCATGTGGCGGAAGATGTTCTCGAGCATGACGATGGCGTCGTCGACGACGAGGCCGACTGCCAGCGTCAGCCCCATCAGCGAGACGTTGTCGATCGAGAAGCCGAACAGGTACATGCCGCCGAGGGTGGCGACGATGGAGATCGGCACCGCGAAGCTCGGGATCAGCGTCGCGGTGAGGCGCTGGAGGAACAGGAAGATGACCAGGATGACGAGGATGACCGTCAGCCCCAGCGTCATCTCGACGTCGTGGACCGCGGCGCTGATCGGGGCGGCGCGGTCGATCAGCGTCGTCAGGGTGGCGTCGCGCGGCAGCTCCTCCTCGAAGGAGGGCAGCATCGCCTTGACGCGGTCGACGACGTCGACGGTGTTGGCGTCGGGCTGGCGGAAGATCGCGAGCAGGATGTTGCGCTGGCCGTCATAGGTGCTCGAAGTCTGGGTGTTCGAGACCGAATTGATGACGCGGGCGACGTCGCCGAGCCGGATCGGCTGGCCGTGCTTGGTGGCGATGACGATGTTGCGGAACTGCGACGCATCGCTCATCGGGGTGTCGGCCTCGATGGTGATGGTCTGCTTCGGCCCCTGCAGGGTGCCGACCGGGGCGATCGAATTGGCTGCCGCGACCGCCTGCTGGACCTGGTCGAGGCCGATGCCGCGCGCCGCGAGCGCGGTCGGATCGACTTCGATCCGCACGGCGAACTTCTGGCTGCCGAACACCAGCACCTGGGCGACGCCGCTGATGGTGGAGAGCTTCGGCGAGATGATCTGCTCGGCGGTGTCGTCGATCTGCGACAGCGGCGTCGTCTTGGCGTTGAGCGCCAGGAACAGGATCGGGAAGTCGGCCGGGTTGACCTTGCGATAGCTCGGCGGGTCGGGCATGTCCGGAGGCAGCCGCCGTGCCGCGCTGGCGATCGCCGACTGCACGTCTGCCGCGGCGGCGTCGATGTTGCGGCTGAGGGCGAACTGGATCGAGATCGAGGTCGCGCCCTCGGTATTGGTCGAGTTGATCGAATCGACCCCCTCGATGGTCTCGAACTGCTTGATCAGCGGCGTCGCGACCGACTTCGCCATCGTCTCCGGCGACGCGCCGGGCAGCGCGGCGGACACGTTGATGACCGGGAAGTCGGTGTCGGGCAGCGCGGCGACCGAGAGGTAGCGGTAGGCAAACAGGCCGCTCACCACCAGCGCCACCGACATCAGGATGGTGGCGACCGGGCGGCGGATGCAGAACTCGGAAATGTTCACGAGTGGGCCTCCCCGCCGCCGACGGCCTGAGTGGCATCGACGTGCTCGTTCACCCGCGACCCTTCGGCGAGATGGAGCTGGCCTTCCACGACGACGTGCTCGCCGGGCTTCAGCCCGGCGGTGATGGCCGCCTCGCCGTTCTGCACCAGCGCCACCGTGACCGGCCGCACCGCGACCGTCTTGTCGGGCTTCACCACGTAGACCAGCGAGCCCTGCTGCGCCGGCTGGATCGCCACGGCCGGGACCAGGGTGGCGTTGTGGACGGTGCCGAGCGGCAGCGAGACCTGGACGTACTCGCCCGGCCACAGCGCGAGGTCGTCGTTCTTGACGGTGGCGCGCGCGTTGATGGTGGCGGAGGTGGTGTCGACCGTCGAATCGACGAAATCGAGCATGCCGGTCGCGACCGGCGCCGCGCTGCCCTGGAGGAAGATCTTGACCGGGGTCGGCGGCTTGGCGTGGAGCGCGACGCGCAGCGCGTCGACGTCGTTGTCCGGCAGCGAGAAGCTGACCCGGACCGGCTTCATCTGGGTGATCGTCACCAGCGTGGTGTTGGGGTCGTTGCCCTTGACGAGATTGCCGGGGGTGACCTGGACGGCACCGAGGCGCCCGTCGATCGGCGACTTGATGGTGGTGTAGGACAGCGTGAGCTTGTCGGCGTCGAGCGTCGCCTGGTCGGCGGCGACCTGGGCGGTGGCCGACTTGGCGTCGGCGACGGCCTGGTCGAGTGCCTGCTGGGTCCCCGCGGCCTTCTGCACGAGGAGCTGGGCGCGCTTGAGGTCGCCCTGGGTGCGGACCTCGGTCGCCTGGTCCTTGGCGAGGGCGGCCTCGTCCCTGGCGACGGCGGCCTTGGCGGCGCGGTCGTCGAGCTGGAACAGCACCTCGCCGGCCTTCACGTCCTGCCCGTCGGTGGCATGCTGGGCGATGATCTCGCCGTCGATCCGCGGCTTCAGGTTGACCACCGCGAGCGGCTGCACCCAGCCGATGGCGGTGCGGATGACCGGGAAGTCGCCCTTCGTGGCGGGCACGGTGATGACCGCGGTCGCAAGCCGCCGGCCGGGCTGGGCGGGGCTGCGGGCATTCGGGCCCGGCCGCGTCGCCGCGCCGCTGCCCGTGCGGGCGGTCTGCGCTTCCGCCGCGCCGCCGGTCAGCCGTGCAAAGGTCCCAGGGTGCCAATGCTCGTAGCCGAATCCGGCCGCGACCAGGGCGAGCACCACGACGATCCACCACACCTTACGCATGTCTTCGTTGCCCGACCTCGGTCATCAAGCATTCGACGAGAGCCGCCCGGCGCCGTTTCCCCGCCGCCGGCTTTCACCGCACCCTGAAACGTGTAAGGAACGGCGCCTTCCCGGATCCGCGCCAGCCTCTCCAGCGATCGCCGGCGGACGCACGCCGCCGCAAACCTGACGGACGCATGTCGTCGTTTTCACGCCGCCGCCCGGCAGGCCCTGCGCGCGGGTAACGAGAAATGTTCCAAGACAATCATACCGTATTCGGCCACCCCTCCGCCAGCGGGTGCGGCAGCAGGCCGAATCGCGGCGGGATGCGGCCGGGCGACGCCGGAATCGGCTGTCTCAGGCGGCCTCAGCTCGGGACGAAGACGCCGAGCGCCTGGAGCTGGGCTTCGGCCGATTTCAGCTTCTCCACGACCGCTGCGCCGCCGCGTGCCACCAGCACGTCGAGGAGCTGCTCCGAGACCGCGAGCGCGGCGACCAGGGAAGGGAAGAACGAGGGACTCTCGGTCGAATAGGCGAGGGTGATCTTGGCCTCGCGGGCGAACGGGGCGGCCGGGCTGTCGCTGACGGCGATCAGCGTCGCCCCGCGCGCCGCGGCGTGCTCGGAGACGATCACCGTCTCGCGCGAATAGGGCTTGAACCCGATGATCAGGACGGCGTCCTTTGGGCCGACGGCCCGCAGCTCCGCCTCGAGGCTGCCGCCGATGCCGGACAGCAGCACCACGTCGGGGCGGAACAGGCGGGTCACGTAGGCGAGCGCATAGGCGGGGCCGAAGCAGGACCGGAACCCGGCGATGAAGATGGTGCGGGCGCGCTCCAGCGCCTCGGCCGCGGCGGCGAAGGCGGCGTCCTCGTTGAGCGTGCGGGTGGTGGCGAGGTTGCCGAGCTGGGCCCGGTGCACCGCCTCGACCGCGCCGCCGCTGGCGCCGGCGAGCTCGGCGGCGCGGGCCGAATAGAGGTTCGGCGTCGCCCTCATGCGGGCGACGAAGGGTTCCTTGAAGGCCTCCCACGAGGCGAAGCCGAGCGCGCGGGCGAGGCGGACGAAGGTCACCGGCTGGACGCCGGCATGGGCGGCGAGCGTCCGCATCGAGACGATCGCGACGTCGTCCGGCCGGCGCAGCACGAAGGCCGCCGCGATCTGCTGCTGCGGGGTCAGCTCGGCAAACCGCGCCCGGATGGTGTCGACCACGCCAGAATAGAGGTCGTTCATGGCCGCCAGCCATAGGGCGGCCACGGGCCGCCGCGCAACAGATGTTTCACCGCTGTTGCGCGGTCCGCCTCAATAGCGCCCGGCGATGATCCGGCCGCGGTCGGTGATGACCACCCATTGGCCGCGCTGGCGGACGATGGCCTGCACCCGACCGGCGCCGGGCAGGTAGTCGCCGACCCCGACCTCGTTGATGCCGTAGCGGCCTTCGACCAGGGCGCGGCCGCGATAGATGTCGCGAAGCGCGAACTGGTCGAGCACCGGCCCGCGCAGGCCCTGTACCTGGCCCGGGCCGCCATTCGCGTCGCGGAACCTCCCGGCGTCGAGGCCGCGGCGCTGGGCGTCGAGGTCGCGGGGTGGCGCGCCGGTCGCGGGGGGGAGGGCGGCGGTCTGGAGGTCGTGCGGCGGCGGCACCGGCATGGCCGGGGGCGTCGCCGGCGCCGGCAGGCTCGCGGTGATCGCCGGGGCACCGGGCTCGGCATTGGCGGCCGCGGTCGGGTGGGAGACCGGGGTCGCCGCCGTCAGCGCGCTGCGCCCCGCCGGGGTCGGCGCCGGCACCGCTGCCGTGGGATGGGCGGCCGCGACCGCCTCGACCGCCGGTGCGGTCGGGTGGGGCGGCGGCGTGGCCGCGGTGCTCCGCTCGGGGGCGGCGGCAGCGCTCGACCGGCTCGCCAGCTCGTGGCGGACGCGATCGAGGTTGCCCTGGAGATCCTTCACCTGCTGGCGCAGGCCGCGCATCTCCTGGTCGAGCCCGGCGATCTGCCGGCTGGTTGCCGGGGTTGCCGTGGCGGAGGTGGAGACGGCATGGGCCGGAGTCACGGCGCGATCGCCGAGCACGGTGCCGGCCGAGGTCCAGCCGAGGAAGCCGCCGACGAACAGTGCCAGCAGCGCGACCGCAGCCATTGCGCCGAACGGGCGCCGGCGCCGGGGCGGCACGGGCGTGGCCGCCGTCGCCTGGGCACGGCGCTCGCGGCGGCTCGACGCGGCGGGGGGAGCCTCGGCGGCCGCTGCGGCGGGGCGGTCGCGGGTCGGCTCGACCACCACCGCCGGGGCCACCGCGGCCGGCGGCTCCAGCGGCGGCTCGACCGGGGCGGCCGTCGTCGTCTCGCCGGCCGGACGCGCCGCGGGCGTCACCACGATCTCGGGCGCCGGCGGTGCGGCGGCGGCCGCGGTGCCGGCTGCCGCGACGGCAAGCGCCACCAGCGGCTCGACCGCCGGGACCGGAGGGGGAGGTTCCGCCACGAGGGCGGGTGCCTCGACGGCAGCTCCCGCGGCGGCGGCTTCCACCGGCGCGGCGGGCGCTTCGGGCGGCGCCGGGCTCCCCTTTTCGTCGCCATGCGGCGGGGCGGCCATCGTCTCGTCCTCGGCACGATCGGAGCGTGTGTCCATTGCCAACCTCATCTCGGATCGGGCAGGCCTCCGCCCGCTGTCTGGTGGCCGTCTGCCGGCACCATCCGCTCCCTCGTCATCGGCGCCGCGTAACAGGCGCTCGTGTCTTCTTTTCGGCAGCAACGGCACCGAACCTTGGCAACGACTCGGCACCGCCCCATGTTTATCATCGCTATGCTAGCGTGGCGCGAGCCGGCGCGGCACTGTCCACGGCATTCGCGGCGCTGAGCCGGCCGGCGGGTGGCATGTCCCGGAAGCCCTGGAGGGTCGGTTGGTCGAGACGAGCGCACGAGCAGAGCCGGCCGTGGCGCCCGACCCGGTGCCGCCGGTCCGGCGCTCGACCCGGGTCTCGCCGGCACTCGACGATGCCGCCAAGCTCGCCGTCATCGGCCTGTTCATCCTCGGCCTGATCGTCGCGCTCCGCGCCGCAGCCGAGATCCTGGTGCCCCTTGCCGCTGCGGTGACGGTCGGCTTCGTCCTCAACCCGGCGGCGGCCAAGCTCGAGCGTCGCGGCGTCCCCGGCTTCGCCGTCGCCGGCATCTTCATGGTCGCGATCGCGCTCGGGATCTATGTCCTGACCTATCTGTTCTCGGCGCCGCTGCAGCAGTGGGTGCAGCGCCTGCCGGCCCTGGTCTCCGCCCTCTACGGCGAGGCGATGCACCTGCGCGCCTCGCTGCTGCACGTGCCGCCCGATCCCGGCGCCGCCCAGGGCGGGCCGAAGCAGATTCTCGACCTGATCTCCTCGACCGGCATCCTGTCGAGCGCGGCGCTGACCGCGCCCTCCATCCTCGGCGAGTTCGCGCTGTTCGCGGTGGCGCTGCTGTTCCTGATCGCGCTCCGCGTGCGCATCCGCGCCGGCCTGCTCGCGATGTGCATCAGGCGGCGCACCAAGCTGATGACCGCGCATATCCTGCGCGACATCGAGCGGCGGGTGTCGGCCTATCTCGCCACCGTCACCCTCATCAATATCGGCGTCGGGGTCGTCACCACCTGCGTGATGTGGCTGCTCGGCCTGCCGAGCCCGGCGCTCTGGGGCGCGCTCGCGACCCTGATGAACTTCGCGCCCTATATCGGCCCGGCCGTGATGGTCACGGTCATGGCGGCCGTCGGCCTGACCACGTTCCACACCTTCGGCGCCGCGGTGGCCCCGCCGGCGGCGATGGCGCTGATCTTCTTCACCGAGGGCAATTTCATCACGCCCTCGATCCTCGGCGTGCGCTTCACGCTGAACCCGCTCCTGGTGCTGGTCTCGCTGTCGTTCTGGCTGTGGCTGTGGGGCCCGATCGGGGCGATCCTGGCGGTGCCGCTCCTCATCCTCGGCATCGTGGTCTTCACCTACACCGCCCTGCCGCACATCGCCGCCCGCGAGATCGAGGAGCACAAGCGCGTGAGCCGCGCCCGCCGCCGCCCGATCGTGCCGATCGAGCCGCCGCCGCGCTCGACCGGGACGGTCGAGGTCTCGGCCCCGCCCCATCTCTGAGCGGGCCGCAAAATTTTCGCGGAACCCGCGGAACCGGCCCCAGGGGGCGGCGTTTTCCCCTTGTTCAAAGCGGCGGTTCCATCCCCCCAGCCCCCCGCCGCCGCTGTGGACGACAGATCGCCGGGAAGCGCGCCGCACCGCGCTTTCCGGCTTTCTTTTGGTGCTATCCCTTCCGTGCCGCGCGCCGCCGCCGCGCGAGAATCGTCGCCAGCGTCACCGGGCGGAAGTCCCAGACGTCGACCCCGACGTCGTATTGGCGCGGGATCGGGGTGAGCCGGCCATGGCTGTGGCCATGCAGGTCGATCACACCCTTGCCCATGTTGTTCCAGGTCCGGAACGGATAGTGGCACAGCACCAGGGCGCGGCCGTCGACCGTGATCTCCTCGTAGGCGGAGACGCTGGCCCAGCCGGCCGCCGCGCGGGTAGCGCCATCGTCGTTGTTGCCGGTGACGAGGTGCTTGGTGCCGTGCAGGCCGGCGAGCAGCCTCGCCACCCGCTCGGCCCCGAGCCGCTGGCCGAAATCGCCGAGGTGCCAGACCTCGTCGCCCGGCCCGACGGCGTCGTTCCAGTTCGCGACCAGGGCCGCGTCGTGGGCGGCGATGTCGGGGAACGGCCGGCGGTCGACGCGGATGCGGGCCGCGTCGCCGAAATGGCTGTCGCTGGTGAAGAAGACGGTCATCGCGGCGCTTGGTGAAGAATTCCTTTCCGGCCGGGCGCCGCGACCCGCTCAGTGGCCGAGGGCGAGCCGCAGCACGTCGGTCATGACCCGTCCGGCATCGGGCGAGGCGCCCGCGCTTCGCCACTGGACGAATCCGTCGGGGCGGATCAGCGCGGCGCCGTCGGCGGGAATGCCGTAGGCGGCGAGGAAGCTCCCCTCGGGATCGCCGAGGTCGGCGCCGACCCGATAGGCGTCGAGCGGCAGGCCGTGGAGCTCGCGCGCGTTGCCGCCGTCGACGTCCTTGATCGTGAGGCTGACGCCGTCGGCATCCTGGCGCACGTCGGTGACCTCGGCGCCCTGGATCACGATCGCGCCGGCCTCGCGGGCGCGGGCCCGCAGGATCGGCTCCAGGCTCGGCTGGTTGATGAAGAGCCGCCGGCACGGGCTCACCGCGTCGACCCCGTCGTTCAGCTCCGGGATGATCTCGGCCAGAACCTTGCCCGCGACCGCGTTCATCGCGACGATGCCGCCCTCGGGCACGAACTCGCGCTCGGACTGCTTGCGTACCGCCTGCTCGATGCCGATGGCGCGGAACATCTCCAGCGTCCGCATGTGGAAGAAGGCGGCGCGGGGCAGCGGCGAGGAGGTCTTCATCCGCTCGACCGCGATCGAGCGGATGCCCTGGTCGGCCAGGAACGCGGCGGCGCTGAGGCCGACCATGCCGCCTCCCGCGATCAGGACCGGGGCCTCGTTGTCGCTCGCTGCCATGGCTTCCTCCCATCTTGCGCCGCCTGCTCGAAACGGCTGGCTGACGCGTCGACGGTAGAAGGCGGGGGCAGCCGGGGCAATTCACGACTGCTCCAGGTGGGAGGCACCGGCTATTCGCGGGCCAGCAGCCGGCCGGCGAGGAGGTCGGCGCCGCGGCGCGAGTGGAACGCCGCCTTGACCGCGGTGGGGTCGTAGGCCTCGCGCACCCAGGTGCGGAAATCGACCGGCCGGGCGTCGTTCGCCGCCTTGTAGGCCAGGAGGAAGGCATCGAGCACGCCGGTCCGGG
The DNA here is from genome assembly GCA_035547055.1 of Hyphomicrobiales bacterium. GTDB lineage: Bacteria > Pseudomonadota > Alphaproteobacteria > Rhizobiales > Methylopilaceae > DASZVN01. Next base: position 586 of record DASZVN010000136.1, on the reverse strand, counting down.
CGTGGGGGACATGGCCGTAGCGCCACGAGAGCTGCCCCAGCGCCTCCTCCACCGGCCGCCCCTCGTGCAGGATCAGGTGGAGCGCGCTCGCGAGCCCGGCGCGGTCGGCGCCCGACTTGCAGTGGAGCAGCACCGGGCGCTCCGCGGTCGCCATCAGGCGGTCGAAGGCCGCGACGTCGTCGGGCTGCGGCGGGGCCCGCGAGGTCATCATGAAATCGACCAGCGCGATGCCGTGCTGCGCACAGGCCCGCTGCTCCATTAGATAGGAGGCGCAGGGCCGCTCGCCGCGTAGGTTCACGATGGTCTTCACCCCGCGGCGGGCCGCGGCGCGAATGTGCCGCGGCGACGGCTGGGCCGCGCGCTCGATGCCCGGCGCGACGACGTGACGGTTGAGATAGACGTAGCGGAAGAAGGCGTGGTCGACGAAGACGTGCTCGACCCAGCCGAGGAAGCCGCGCCACGGCGTGTCCATGGCGCCGCGCCGGCGCCGCAAGGCCTCGACCACGCGATCCGCGTAGGGCCTGAGACGCCACCGCAGGCCGCGGGGACGCATCTGGTTGCGGCGGGCGCGATAGCCCGGCGGCTC
>DASZVN010000135.1:0-20791 GCA_035547055.1 Hyphomicrobiales bacterium | reverse complement strand
CGTCAGCTACCACCAGATGGGCGTGCCGACCGCGATGTTCACGCCGCTCTTCGTCATCGCCCGCACCGCCGGCTGGGCCGCCCACGTCATGGAGCAGCGCGCCGACAACCGCATCATCCGCCCCACCGCCGTCTATACCGGCCCGGAAAATCGCCCCTTCGTCCCGCTCGGCGAAAGACGGTGACGAGCCGCAGGGTGGGCACGGCACGCGCCGCGCCCACCGCAAGGCCCGACGTGGGCATCGGCCTTGCCGATGCCCACCCTACGCAGAGAAGCGCAAGGACAACGCCATGACCTATCTCGTCGGGGCCGATCTGCCGCGGGAACCTGCGGGACGGCGGTTTCGCGACCTCCTCGCGCGGCCGCAGATTCTCCAGCTTCCCGGCGCGCACAACGGGCTCGCCGCGGCACAGGCGCGCGACGCCGGGTTCGAGGCGCTCTACCTCTCCGGCGCGGCGATGACCGCCTCGATGGGGCTGCCGGATCTCGGCGTCATCACCGTGGACGAGGTCGCCTTCTTCGTCCGCCAGGTCGCGCGCTCCTCGGGGCTGCCGGTGCTGGTCGACGGCGACACCGGCTACGGCGAGGCGCTGAACGTAATGCACATGGTGCGCACGTTCGAGGATGCCGGCGCGGCCGCGGTGCATATCGAGGACCAGTTGCTGCCGAAGAAGTGCGGCCACCTCAACGACAAGAGGCTCGCCGACGCCCGTGACATGGCGGCCAAGGTCGCCGCCGCCGCCCGTGCGCGGCGCGATCTCGTCATCCTCGCCCGCACCGACGCCGCGGCGAGCGAGGGCCTCGACGGCGCCGTCGCCCGCGCCGCGCTCTATCTCGATGCCGGGGCCGATGCGATCTTTCCCGAGGCGCTCTATTCCGAGGAAATGTTCCGCGGCTTCGCCGAACGCCTCGCGAAGGCGCGGCCGGGCCGCAAGGTGCCGCTCCTCGCCAACATGACCGAGTTCGGCAAGACGCCGTTCTTCAGCGCCGCCGAGTTCGAGGCGATGGGCTATGCCATGGTGATCTGGCCGGTCAGCGCGCTCCGCGTCGCCGCCATGGCCCAGGGCGAGCTCTACGCCGCGATCCGCCGCGACGGCGGCACCCAGACGATGATCGACCGGATGCAGACCCGCGCCGAGCTCTACGCCACCATCGGCTACCAGGCCTACGAGGCGCTCGATGCCTCGATCGTCGCGACGATCGTGCCGGAGGGGATGCCGCAGCGCTAGCCGGGAGCGCCGCCGCGCCGCGAGGGTCGCATGGCCTTCTTTCGCAATTCCGTCGTCAACCTCCTGAACCTGCACTACGGCATCTTCGCCGTGGTGATGAACGGCGGCGGCGTGTTCGCCTGCGCCTATCTCCTGAGCGTCGGCGTGTCTCCCGCGGCGGTGCTGGCGTCGATGGCGGCGGTGCTCCTGCTGCGCTTCGTCATCCGCCCGGCGATCGTGCCGCTGGCGGTGCGCCTCGGCCTGAAGCCGCTTGTGGTTGCCGGCACCGTTCTTCTCGCCGCGCAGTTCCCGATCATCGCGGAGGTGCATGGCGTCGGCGTCATGCTCGCGGTCCTGATCGGCGTGGCGGCGCTCGGCGACACGGTCTACTGGTCGACCTACCATGCCTATTTCGCCGCGCTGGGCGACCAGGAGCATCGCGGCCAGCAGATCGGCGCCCGCCAGGCGATCGTCGCCGCGGTAGGCGTAGTCGCGCCGCTCCTGACCGGCTGGATCCTCGTCGGCTTCGGCCCGCGGGCGGCGTTCGGCGCGTCCGGCATCGCGACGCTGCTCGCCGCGGTGCCGCTGATCTGGACGCCGGCGGTGCCCGTCGTGCCACGCGCGCCCGGCGCGTTCCGCGCCGCCGCGGGCGGCATCAGGATCTTCCTGACCGACGGGTGGATGGGCGCAGGCCTCGGCTTCGTCTGGCAGATTGCGCTGTTTCTCTCGCTGAAGGAGAGCTTCCTCGATTTCGGGGGTGCGATGGCGCTGGCGGCCTCCGCGGCGGCCGCCGCCGGCCTCGTGGTCGGGCGGCGCATCGATGCCGGCGGCGGCGGGCGGGCGGTGCCGGTTGCCGCCGCCGGGCTCGCGGCGCTGATGGTGCTCCGCGCCGCTGCTGCCGATCATGCCGCCCTTGCGGTCGCCGCCAACGCGCTGGCCTCGCTCGGGAGCTGCCTCTACGTCCCGGTCGAGATGACGGCACTCTACAACATGGCCAAGCGCTCGCCCTGCCCGCTGCGCTTCCAGGTCGCGGCGGAAGGGGCGTGGGACGTCGGCGGCGGCAGCGCCGCGCTGGTGGCCGCGGCAATGCTGTGGTGCGGCGTCCCGATCTCGGTCGTGCTGCTGCTGCCGCTGATCGGCCTCGCCGCCGGCGCCGTCGTCCTGCGCCGCTACTACGCGGAGCAGAGCCTGCCGGCGACAGGGCTCGCGACCGCCGCTACTGCAGCGTCTCGCGGAACAGGGTGAAGAGGCGGGTCCAGTGCCGCTCGGCGCCGGTCTGGTTGTAGGCGCCGTGGTCGGGCACGGCCCAGCCGTGGGCCATGCCGACATAGTTCTCGATCACATGATCGACCTCGGCGGTGCGGAGCGCCTCGGCGAGGCGGGCCGACTGGTCCGGCGGGAAGCTGCCGTCGACCCCGGCCGAGCCGACATAGACCCGGCCGCGGATCGCGCCGACCGCGCGGTGCGGGCTGTCGGGCGCGTCGCTCGCGAGCCCGCCGCCGTGGAAGCTCGCCGCCGCGGCGACGCGGTCGGGATAGCCGGCCGCGGCGTTCATGGCGCGCCCGCCGCCCATGCAATAGCCGACGGTGCCGATCTTGCCGGTGGCGCCCTCGCTGGTCAGGACCTCGATGAAGGCGGCGCTGTCGCGCTTCGTCATCTCCTGGGTGGTCGCGCCTATCATGCCCATGACCTTGGCGCGGGTCTTCTCGTCGGAGAAGGCGGTCCTGGCGTCGAGCGGACCATAGTCGCCGGCGCGGTAGAACAGGTCCGGCACCACGACGAGGTAGCCTTCGGCCGCCAGCCGCTCCGCCATGCCGTCGAGCGCGGGGCGCAGGCCGAAGGCGTCCATGTAGAGCACGACGCCCGCCTTGCCGCCGCCTTTCGCGCCGTCGCCGCGGAACAGGCCGGCCTTCGCGGTGCCGTCCGCGGTCTTGATGGTGATGTCGCGCTTCACTGTCGATCCTCCTCGGCGGCGCCGTCCGCGGCCGCCGCTCCCTTGAGCGCCCGAACCCTAGAACGGCCGGGCCCGCGGCGTCACCTCGCGGCGCCGTGATGGGTCAGGCGGCGAGCTTCGCGGCGAAGCCGGCGAGGCGGGAGAGCGCCTCGTCGAGGACGGCGTCCGTCTTGGCGAAACAGAACCGCACCACCGAGCGGACGTGGTCCTCGGCGTAGAAGGCGCTGACCGGAATGGTGGCGATGCCGGCCTCGGTGACGAGCCGCCGGGCGAAGGCGACGTCGTCGCCGACGCCGAGCGGGGACAGGTCCATCGCCAGGAAATAGGTGCCGGCGGTGGTGAGCGGGCGGTAGCCCGCGGCAACGAGGCCGTTCGACAGGCGGTCGCGGCTCGCCTGGAGGTCCGCCCGCATGGCGGCGAACCAGGCGGGGTCCTTGCCGAGGCCGTAGGCGACGGCGGCCTGGAGGTTCGGCGGCGTCGTGAAGGTCAGGAACTGGTGGGCCTTGGCGAGCGTCGTCATCAGCTCCGGCGCGGCGCAGACGAAGCCGACCTTCCAGCCGGTCAGGCCGAACATCTTGCCAGCGGAGCCGATCTTGACCGCGCGGCCGCGGAGCTCCGGCAGCGTCAGCACGGAGACGTGCCGGCGGCCGTCGAACACGATGTGCTCCCACACCTCGTCGGCGACGACGATCGCGCCGCTCTTCGCGGCGAAGCGGGCGAGGAGGGCGAGATCGTCGCGGCTGAACACGGTCCCGGTCGGGTTCAGAGGATTGTTGACCAGCACGAGCCTGGTGTTCGGCGTGAAGGCCCTGGCCAGCGCGTCCTCGGTCAGACGCCACTCCGGCGGCTGCAGGGTGACGAAGCGGGCGACCCCGCCGGCCCGCCGGACCATCGGCAGGTAGGCGTCGTACATCGGCTGGATCAGCACGACCTCGTCGCCGGGCTCGACCAGGCCGAGGATGCAGGCGGCGAGCGCCTCGGTCGCGCCCGAGGTGACGAAGACCTCGCGGCTCCAGTCGAGATCGACGCCTTGATGGGCCTTGTAGTGCTGGGCCACCGCCTGGCGCAGCTCGGCGGTGCCGAGCATCGGCGGATATTGGTTGTAGCCGTTCTCGACCTCGTTGGCGGCGGCGCGGCGGATGTCGGCGGGGCCGGGATCGTCGGGAAAGCCCTGGCCGAGATTGATCGCCCCGGTCTCGCGGGCGAGGCCCGACATGACCTCGAAGATGGTGGTCGGGAGGGAAGCAAAGACGGAGTTCATGCGCGACAGGCCTTTCGCGGACGCCGGAAAATCCGGCCTGCCGTCGCCGAAAGTCAAGCGCCGCGTCGCGGCTCCGGGGCCAGCACCAGGCGGAAGACGGTGCCGCCGGTGCGTTCGACCGCGAGGCTGGCGTCGGCCTGCCGGGCGAGGCGGTGAACCAGCCTGAGGCCGAGCGTGGCCGCGCGGAGCGGGTCGATCTGCGGGGGCAGTCCGACGCCGTCGTCGGCGATCGTGACCGCAATCGCGCCATCGGCTTGGGCGCGCGCGACCAGCCTGAGGTTGCCGCGCCGCCCCGGCGGGAAGGCGTGGCGGAAGGCGTTCGACAGGATCTCGTTGATGGCGATGCCGAGCGGCACCGCCCGCGCCATCGCGAGCTCCGCCGGCTCGGCCTGGAAGCTGACGGCGACGTTGCGCCTGCCGTCGAGCCCGCTGGCGGCATGGAGCAGGGCGCGCAGGTAGCCGCCGAGATCGACGGCGCCAAGATCGCCTGGGCGGGCGGTATGCTCGAGCGCCAGCGCGATGGCGCGGATGCGGCCGGCGGTGTCGTCGAAGCTTTGCCGCGCGGGCGGGTCGTCGATCGCCGCGGCCTGCAGCGCGATCAGGCTGCCGACCATCTGCATCGTGTTGCGCATGCGGTGGATAAGCTCGTGCAGCAGGGCGTCGCGGTGCGCGAGCTCCCGCTCGGCCTCGGCCAGCGCCAAGGCGGGGTCGTCGCGATCGGCGCCGGCGCGGGCGAACGCCTCCTGGCCGCTCATGTTGAAAACTCCGCTCGAACCTGCTCTGTGCGGTGCGCGGCGGCGCCCCTCCTCGTGGCTCGCCAGAGTTGGCGCTGCCCCGTCCGGGGGAGTCAAGCGCCCTGGCTGAGGCAGAACGGCGATGGCCGAGGTCGGGTTCGGGGTCGGGTCGAATGTGGGCGACAAGCTCGCCAACATTCGCTCCGCGTTCGCCGGCTTGTTTGCCGGCCCGGAAGTTCGCTTCGTCGCGGCCTCGGCGGTCTACCGCACCGAGCCGTGGGGCTATGCCGACCAGGACTGGTTCGCCAATGCCTGTGCGGTCGGCGAGACCGATCTTGCGCCCGATGAGCTGCTCGCCTTCACCCAAGGGCTCGAGCGCGCGCTCGGCCGCGCCCCGACCTTTCGCTGGGGACCGCGGCTGATCGACATCGACCTGCTCTATTGCGGCGGCGTCGCGATGGAGACGGAGCGGCTGACGCTGCCGCACCCGAGGCTGTTCGAGCGCGCATTCGCGCTGCTGCCGCTCGTCGAGATCCGGCCCGGCCTGGTGCTCGGCGGGCGCACGGTCGCCGCGGCGGCTGCCGCCCTTGCCAGCCCGCCGCTGGAATGCCTCGCTCCGCCGTGGTCCCCGGCGGAGTAGCGCACGCTAGTTCCGGTATTGCGCGAGCCGGCCGTCGGACGGGCGACTGCGGCCGAGCGGGGTGATGCTGGCGCGCTCGACGACGATTGCGACGGTCACCTCCCACGCCGAGCCGGTCTCGACCGAACGGTCGACCACGGCCTGGAGGACGTCGCCGAGCACCGCCTCGGTGACGGCGGCGTCGACCCAGATCATCAGCCGCTCGCCGCCGCCCGGCGCCAATGCCGGGGCCGTCTCGTAGCCGACGATCACGCGATCGCGGCGGAGGCTTTCCAGGAGCTCGTTCATCCGACCGTCCGCGCATCCCTCCCGCGGTGGCGTGTCCGGCCGGGATGTCCCGGTCCGGCGGCGGTCTGAAAAGGCGAGGCAGGCTCGGTCAATGCCGGCTTTCTTTGACGAGGTCGATCTCGAGGATGGCACGATCCACCCCGGCGACGCCGCTCGCGGTCGACACCAGCGTCTGGCAGGCCGTGGTCCAGATTTCGTCCGGGGCGACGGACGCCGCAGCGATGCCGAAACGGATCACGAGCGCCAGCGCCTGATGGCCGTCGGCGCCCTGGTAGGGTTCGGTGCGCACCTTCAATTCGCTGATCATGCCGCGCTGGATGAGTCCTTGCAGCTTGTCCATGATGCTCCACCCGCCGACGGCGCCGGCCATGCCCGGAGCGGACTGTATGCGCTTTTGACGCCGAGTCGAACCCGTCCGGCGGCGGCGAGCCCCTTGGGGCAGGGGAGACGTGCCGGAGGTTTCAAGGTAGTTTGCCGTTGCGCGGCGGCGGCGGCACGATATTGTCCGCCCGGTCCGCCGCGGGTCATCATCCCGTCATCCGACTCGCGCGGGCGAGCCATCCTTTCAGCGTGAGCTATGCCGCAAGCCGTTCGTTTCGCTCTGGATGCCATGGGCGGCGACCGCGGCGCCGCCGTTGTGGTGGCGGGGGCGAACCTGGCGCGCGAGCGCCGGCCCGACGCCCATTTCGCGTTCTACGGCGACGAGGCGGTGGTGGCGCCGCTGGTCCAGCGCCATCCCAAGCTCGCCGCCGCGTCCGAGGTGGTGCACGCGAGCGGCATCGTCCGCATGGACGAGAAGCCGAGCCAGGCGCTGCGCCATGGCCGCCGCGTCTCCAGCATGTGGATGGCGCTGGATGCGGTGAAGGCGGGACTTGCCGACGTTGCCGTCTCGGCTGGCAACACCGGCGCCCTGATGGCGATGGCCAAGATCCACCTCAAGACCATGGCCGGGATCGGCCGTCCCGCGATCGCGGCGATCTGGCCGACGCTGCGCGGCGAATCGATCGTGCTCGACATGGGCGCCTCGGTCGGCGCCGATTCCCGCCAGCTTTTCGATTTCGCGGTGATGGGCGCCGAGATGGCGCGCGTCGTCTTCGGCCTCGACCGGCCGACCGTCGGGCTCCTCAACATCGGCGTCGAGGAGGTCAAGGGCAACGAGGAGGTCAAGGAGGCCGGGCGCATGCTGCGCGAGGCCGACCTCCCGAACATGCGCTATCACGGTTTCGTCGAGGGCGACGACATCGGCCAGGGCACCGTCGATGTGGTGGTCAGCGAGGGCTTTTCCGGCAACATCGCGCTGAAGACCGCCGAGGGGACCGCCCGCCAGATCGCGGGCTATCTGCGCCAGGCCATGAGCCGGACCTGGCGGGCCAAGATCGGCTACCTCCTCGCCAAGCCGGCCTTCGACGCGCTCGCCGAGAAGATGGATCCGCGCCGCGCCAATGGCGGCGTGTTCCTCGGCCTCAACGGCATCGTGGTGAAGAGCCACGGCGGCACCGACGCCGAGGGCTTCGCCGCCGCGGTCGAGCTCGGCCACGACATGGCGCGCTACCAGCTCCTGTCGAAGATCGCCGCGAGCCTCGGCGCCCGCGGCCCGTCCGCCCTCGCGATGCCAAGGCAGGGGGACGACGCTTCGTGAGCCGCCTTCGCTCGGTCGTGCTGGGCGTCGGCAGCCGGCTGCCGGATCGCGTCCTGACCAACGACGACCTCGCCCGCATGGTCGACACCTCGGACGAGTGGATCGTCCAGCGCACCGGCATCCGCGAGCGCCACATCGTGGCGCCCGGCGAGACCACCTCCGATCTCGGCGTCGCTGCTGCCCGGGTGGCGCTCGCCGACGCTGGCGTCACCGCCGCCGACATCGACCTCGTCATCGTCGCGACCTCGACGCCCGACTTCACCTTCCCGGCGACCGCGACGGTCATCCAGTCGGCGCTCGGCATCACCCAGGGCGTCGCCTTCGACGTCCAGGCGGTGTGCAGCGGCTTCGTCTTCGCGCTCGCGACCGCCGACAAGTTCCTGGCCTCCGGCAGCCACAAGCGGGCGCTGGTGATCGGCGCCGAATCGTTCTCGCGCATCCTCGACTGGCAGGACCGCGCGACCTGCGTGCTGTTCGGCGACGGCGCGGGCGCGGTCGTCCTCGAAGCACAGCTTCTCACCGGCGACCGCGAGGACCGCGGCCTCCTCACCAGCCATCTGCGCTCCGACGGCCACCATCGCGACAAGCTTTATGTCGATGGCGGCCCGGGCTCGACCGCTACCGTCGGCCATCTCCGGATGGAGGGCCACCAGGTGTTCCGCCACGCCGTTGGCATGATCACCGACGTGATCGAGGACGCCTACGCCGCGACCGGCTACGGCTCCGGCGACGTCGACTGGTTCGTGCCGCACCAGGCCAACCGCCGCATCATCATGGCCAGCGCCCACAAGCTCGGCATCGCCGAGGAGAGGGTGGTGGTCACCGTCGACCGCCACGGCAACACCTCGGCGGCCTCGATTCCACTGGCGCTCGCCGTCGCCCGCGCCGACGGCCGCATCAAGGCGGGCGACCTCGTGCTGCTGGAGGCGATGGGCGGCGGCTTCACCTGGGGCTCGGCGCTGCTCAGGTGGTGATCGTTCACCAGTTGACCGGTTGACCGGGACGAGGCGGAGCGAATAGGGTTTTTGGTCCGCAGCCGCGTTGGGGGATCGAATGGGCGGGCGAACTATCACGCGCGCCGATCTGTGCGAGGCGGTCTACCAGCGGGTCGGCCTGTCGCGTACCGAATCCGCCGCCTTGGTCGAGGCGGTGCTCGGCGAAATCACCGCATCGCTGGAGAACGGGCAGACCGTCAAGCTGTCGTCGTTCGGCTCCTTCGTCGTGCGCAGCAAGGGCCGCCGCATCGGCCGCAACCCGAAGAGCGGCCAAGAAGTGCCGATCCCGCCGCGCAACGTCCTGACCTTCAAGCCGAGCAATATCCTCCGCGGCCGCATCAACGGCATCGTCATCGACGGCGAGGACGCCGACTGATGGCCTCGAGGAGGCGCCGATGAAGTCGCCCCAGGCTTTCCGCACCATCAGCGAGGTCGCCGACGACCTCGACCTCCCCCAGCACGTGCTGCGCTTCTGGGAGACACGCTTCGCCCAGATCAAGCCGCTGAAGCGCGGCGGCGGCCGGCGCTACTACCGGCCGGACGACGTGCTTCTCCTGCGCGGCATTCGCCAGCTCCTCTACGGCGAGGGCTACACCATCAAGGGCGTACAGCGCATCCTGCGCGAGCACGGCGTGCGCTACGTCGTCGGTCTCGGCGGCGACCTCGTGCCGGCGTCCGAGCGTGCTGCGATGGCCGGGGAGGACGAAAGCGAGGAGGTGGCGGCGCTCGACCGCCGCATCGAGCCGACGCTCGGCGAGACGGAGGACAGTGCGGCCGAGGCTGAGGTCGAGGAAGCCGAGGCGGACGAAGCCGAGGAGGAAGGCGAGGGCGAAGCCACGCCGGCTGCGCCGCGGCCGCTGCCGTTTGCGCCGATCGTCAAGCCGCCGGTCGCCGCCAACGACTCCGGCGCCGGAACCTCGCCGCGCCCGCTGCCGGGCGAGACCGAGCGCCGCCTGCGCGCCCTGCTCGCCGAGCTGATCGACTGTCGCGAAGCCCTGGAGCGCGAGGCGTAAGCGTTACGCCGCGACCGCGTCGGGCTGGTTCTCCGGCGCCGCCGCGGCGAAGGCGGGGAGGGCGCGGCACGCTTCGTCGATGCGGCGGAGCGTCGGGTAGGCGCCGAGATCGACCTTGAAGCTCCGCGCGTTGAACATCTGCGGCACCAGGCAGGCGTCGGCCAGCCCGGGCCGGTCACCGAAGCAGTAGCGGCCGGTACGCTGGTCGCGCGCAACCATCGCCTCGAACGCCTGGAAGCCGAGGTGGATCCATTTCTCCATCCAGGCCTGGCGCTGCTCGCCGGTCGCGCCGAGCTCGTCCATCGCCTGGCTGCGGACGCGCAGGTTGTTCAGCGGGTGGATTTCGCAGGCGATGATGTCGGCGAGGGCGCGGACATGGGCGCGGTCGGCCGGACCGCGCGGCAGGAGCGCCGGTTCGGGGTGGGTCTCCTCGAGATATTCCATGATCGCGAGCGACTGCGGGATCACGACGTCGCCGTCGACCAGCGTCGGCACCAACGACTGCGGATTGATGCTGGCATAGGCCGGCTGGAACTGGTCGCCCTCGCGGAGGCGCACCGACACGGTTTCGTAGGCCAGCCCCTTCAGCGCCAGCGCGATACGCACCCGATAGGACGCCGAGCTGCGGAAATGGCTATAGAGCTTCATCGACCGATCCTCCCGTAGCGGTCTCGCGCTGCTCGACCGCGTGGCCCCCCTCCGACTCGCTTCGCATGATGGAGGAGGCGCCGTTTGACTACGCCATCGAGCGACTTGATAAAGGCGGAACGCGCGCCTCTGCAAGGAATGAGCCCTATGTCCCAACCGCTCGGCACGCTCGACGAGCTGCCGGCCGACTATCGCGAGGCGATGGCGGCGGAATCGATCGCGCCGCTGTGGCCGCAGATGCGGAACCTTCTGCCGCATCACAAGCCGCAGCCGGTGACGCGCTCCTGCCTGTGGTCGCTGGCGCGCATCCGGCCGCTGCTGCTCAGGGCGGGCGAGCTCACCCCGATCGAGAAGGCCGAGCGGCGGGTGCTGGTGCTGAGCGATCCCGGCCGCGGCGCCGGCGCCATGCAGGCCACGGCCTCGATCTATTGCGGGCTCCAGCTTCTGAAGCCGGGCGAGATCGCGCCGAACCATTTCCACACGCCGAGCGCCGCCCGCATCATCGTCGAGGGCGAGGGCGCCTACACCATCGTCGAGGGCGAGAAATGCCCGATGCACCGCGGCGACCTCATCCTCACTCCGGGCGGCCTCTGGCACGACCACGGCCATGACGGCACCGAGCCGGTGATCTGGCTCGACGCGCTCGACGTGCCGCTGGTGGTGAACCTCGAGGCCAACTACGCCGTCGAGGGCGAGCCGCAGCCGAAATCGAACCGGCCCGACGCCTCCCAGTGGGCCTATGCCGCCGCCGGCCTCGTGCCGGTCGACAAGGACCCGGCGCACCCGCGCTTTCCGCTGCTCCGCTTCCCATGGGATCGTACCCGCGCGGCGCTCGACGCCTATGCTGCCCAGTCCGACGGCGCCGCCGCGGCCGAGCTCGCCTACGTCAATCCCGAGACCGGCGAGCCCTGCCTGCCGACCATGGGCTTCACCGCGATCCGCCTCGCGCCCGGCAAGACGGCGCGGCCGCCGGTACGCTCGTCCGGCGCGGTGTTCCACGTCGTCGAAGGGGAGGGGACCTCCGAGGTCGACGGCGCGCTGCATCGTTGGGTCGCCGGCGACACCTTCTCGGCCCCCGGCTTCACGGCGGTCCGCCACGAGGCGACGGGCGGCGCGCCGGCCTATCTGATCCGCATCGACGACGCCCCGCTGCAGCACAAGCTCGGCTTCTACGAGGAGCGCCCGGCGCCATGACCATCGCGATCGTCGGCGGCGGCATCGCCGGGCTCAGCCTGGCGCTGCACCTCCACCAGCGCGGCATCGCCTGCGAGGTCTACGAGCGGGTCGCCGAGGTCCAGGAGATCGGCGTCGGCATCACGCTCCTGCCGCATGCGATGCGCGAGTTCGCCGCGCTCGGGCTCGACCGCGAGATCGCTGCCGCCGGCATCGAGAACCTGGAGAGCTGCTTCTACAACCGCTTCGGCCAGCTCATCTACAAGGAGCCGCGCGGGAAATACGCCGGCTACGCCCAGCCCGAGATCGGCATCCACCGCGGCCGCCTGCACATGATCCTGTTCCGCGCCGCGGTCGCTCGGCTGGGACGCGAGCACATCCACACCGACCGCCAGCTCGTGGCCGTCGAGCAGGACGACCACGCCGCGCGCCTCGGCTTCGTCGAGACCTCGACCGGGCAGGCCGTGCCCGCGGTCGAGGCCGAGGCCGTCGTCGCCTGCGACGGCATCAATTCCGCCATCCGCCGCCAGTTCTATCCCGAGGAGACGCTGGCCTTCGCCGGCATCAACACCTGGCGCGGCGTGACCCGGCGCAAGCCGATCCTGACCGGGCGCAGCTATCTCCGCGTCGGCTCGATTCTGACCGGCAAGATCGTGATCTACCCGATCGTGAACGACATCGACGGCGAGGGCCGCCAGCTTGTCAACTGGATGGCCGAGATCACCCGCGAGGGCTTCGAGCAGAACGATTGGAACAAGCCTGGGGACCTCGCCGACTTCCTGTCGATCTACCAGGGCTGGAAATTCGACTGGCTCGATGTCGGCGAGCTCATCCGCACCGCCGATTTCGTTCTCGAATACCCGATGGTCGACAAGGACCCGGTCGAGCGCTGGACCTTCGGGCGCGTGACGCTGATGGGCGACGCCGCCCACCCGATGTATCCGCGCGGCTCGAACGGCGCCGCGCAGGCCGCGATCGACGCCCGCACGCTGGCCGAGCTCGTCCAGCGCCTCGGCGATCCCCGTGCCGCGCTCCGCGCCTACGAGGACGCCCGCCGCGAGGTGACGGCGAAGATCGTCCGCACCAACCGCTCCAATCCGCCCGACTTCATCAACATCAAGGTCGAGGAGCTGGTCGGGGACCGTCCGTTCACCGATCTCGACGCCCACATCAGCCAAGCCGAGCTGAAGGCGTTGTCCGACGAATACAAGCGCATCGCCGGCTTCAGCGCCGGGACGGCCTGAAGGGCTTCAAACGAAAACGCCGGGCGCAAGCCCGGCGTTGACGTCTCGCGAAGCTTGCTTCGCGTGAGAATGGCTTACTTCGAGGCCGGGGCGGCAGCGCCAGCGGCCGGCTTCGCCGGGGCCTTGGCGGTGTGCTTCTTGGCGGTGTGCTTCTTCGCCGCGTGCTTCTTGGCGTGGTGCTTCATGTGATGCTTCGCGTGGTGCTTGGGCGCCGCCTTGTGAGCCGGGGCCGAGGTGGTCGCCGCGGGCTTGGCCGGAGCCGGATTGGTCTGGGCGACGGCGACGGCGGGGATCGCGAGCAGGGCGGCAACGCCGAGCGCGAGGAGCGACTTGCGCATGAGGACAGTCCTTCCGATGGCATGGTCGGGACCGGTTCCCGACGAGTCGCAGACTGCGAGGGGGCGGCTGTCCCCGTCCTGAACGCCTCTGTTAGCTTTTGTTCAGGAATGGCAATATCGGTTGTATTTTACCACTTTCCGGTGTTTGGCATCGATTGCCACGGCTCCTGCGGCGGCAGCGCGGCGCCGCGTTGGAGGATTTCGACCGAGATGTTGTCGGGCGAGCGGACGAAGGCCATGCGCCCGTCGCGCGGCGGCCGGTTGATGGTGACGCCGCCGTCCTTGAGGCGCTGGCACGTCGCGTAGATGTCTTCGACCTGGAAGGCGAGGTGGCCGAAATTGCGCCCCTCGCCGTAGGCCTCGGGGTCCCAGTTATAGGTCAGCTCGACCTCGGGCGAGCGCTCCGCCGCGGCGCGGTCCTTGTCCTCGGGCGCGGCGACGAACACCAGCGTGTAGCGGCCCTGCGGCACCTCCATGCGCCGGGTTTCGACGAGCCCGAGCTTGTTGCAGTAGAAATCGAGCGAGGCGTCGAGGTCGCGGACGCGCACCATGGTGTGCAGATAGCGCATGGATCGGCTCTCCTGTGGCGGGCGGCACGCTATGACGATCACGCAAGAAATGGAATCGGCAGTGGACCGGCTGGCGACCATGCTGCGCGCGGCCGAGCATGCCGTGGTCCTGACCGGCGCGGGGGTCTCGACCGATTCCGGCATTCCCGATTTCCGCTCGCCGACTGGGCTGTGGCGGCGCCAGCGGCCGATCTCCTACCAGGAGTTCCTGGCCTCGCCCGAGCGGCGGGCCGAAGCCTGGCGCAACAAGTTCGCGCTTGACGACGCGCATGGCGGCGCCCGTCCGAACCCGATCCACCACGCGATCGCCGGGCTGGTCGCCGCCGGGCGCATCGCGCTGGTGGTGACGCAGAACATCGATGGTCTCCACGGCGCCTCCGGCATCCCGGACGAGCGGCTGGTCGAACTCCACGGCAACGGCACCTATGCCAAGTGCCTCTCCTGTGGCGAACGCTACACGCTGGACTGGGTGCGCGAGCGCTTCGCTTCCTCCGGCGTGGCGCCGGATTGCCCGCGCTGTGGCGGCCCGATCAAGAGCGCCACCATCGCCTTCGGCCAGGCGCTGCCCGAGACGGCTCTGGCCCGCGCCGTCGCCGCGGCGGAGGACTGCGATCTCTTCCTCGCGCTCGGCACCTCGCTCGTCGTCTACCCCGCGGCTGCGCTGCCGGCGATGGCCAAGCGCCGCGGCGCCACCCTCGCGATCGTCAACCGCGAGCCGACGCCCGTCGACGATCTCGCCGATCTCTCCATCCACGCCGAGCTCGCCGCGGTGTTTTCCACACTGGTGAAGGAACTGTGAACGGTTGCCACTTTCCCGCCATTTTCCACTTTCCGCATGGAGGGAGGGTGTTATCCTGACGGCTGCGACTCGCTTCGTTTCGTCCAGCAGTGAGCTTGGCCATGCCCGCGGATGTCCTTGCCCAGCGTGCAGATCTCCGCCCGGAGCCGGGGGACGAGGCCGTCGGCCTGGTCGAGATGTCCGGCGTGATCAAGTGGTTCGACGTCGCCAAGGGCTATGGCTTCATGGTGCCGGACGACGGCGGTCCGGACGTGCTGCTCCACGTCACCTGCCTCCGCAGGGACGGCTATCAGACCGCGCACGAGGGCGCTCATCTCGTCTGCGAGGTCCAGGCGCGCCCCCGCGGGCTCCAGGTCTTCCGCGTCCTCTCGATGGACAACTCGACCGCGATGCATCCCGCCCAGTTGCCGCCGGCCCGCACCCATGTGAACGTGGTTGCCACCAGCGCGCTCGAACGGGCCGAGGTCAAATGGTTCAACCGCTTGCGCGGCTTCGGCTTTCTTACCCGGGGCGAGGGTACACCGGACATCTTCGTCCACATGGAGACGCTGCGCCGCTACGGCCTGGCCGAGCTGAAGCCGGGGCAGGCGGTGCTGGTCCGCTTCGGCGACGGGCCGAAGGGCCTGATGGCCGCCGAGGTGCGCCCGGCGGAGGGCGACGGCCTGCCGCTGTCGCACTGAGCGCCGACGCGCCCCCGCCGCCATCGCGAGCGCCGCGAAACGATTTAGGGGCGCGCGGCGTCCCTGACCGGCTCATCTTAAATCGCAGTTTCCGGCTCGTTGCGCTCGCCACCTCCTCCGCTTCGCAGGGGAGGATCGAGGCCGTGCCGCGGGGTGGTTCCTCCCCCATCGCAGATGGGGAAGGGGGGCCATGGGAAGCATGGCGGAGGGCGCGCGCGGCGACGGCCAAAGGGGGGAATGGCCTGGAATCGAGAGGTCGCGCCGCAGTGCTTCCCATCAGGATCTTGGGCTTGGTCCTCGCCGTGGCCGCGCTGCTGGGCTTCGCCGGGCTGCGGCCGGCGCTCGCGGTGCCGCGGACGGTGCCCCTGACGGTCGAGACTGCCGGCGGCGCCTACGTCTTCCACGTCGAGATCGCGGCCGACGAGGCCGCGCGGACGCAGGGCCTGATGTATCGCCGCGCCCTCGCGCCGGATGCCGGCATGCTGTTCGTTTTCGACGCCACCGCGCCGGTCAGCTTCTGGATGAAGAACACCTACATCCCGCTCGACATGGTCTTCATCCGTGCCGACGGGGTGGTCCACCGCGTCGAGGCCAATGCCGAGCCGCTGTCCGAACGGCCGATCGATTCCGGCGCGCCGGTCCGCTACGTGCTCGAGATCGCCGGCGGCCGCGCCGCCGCGATCGGCCTCAAGCGCGGCGACAAGGTGCTGATCCCGCCGCTGAAATAGGTGGCCCTGGAGCCGACCATGATCCTGGAACTCGTGACCTTTCCGTCGCCCTCGGCCGACCGCGAGGCGGTGCTGGCCGACGCGCGCACCGTCGTCGCGCACTGGCAGGCGAACCCGGAACTCGTCCGCAAGCACTTCGTCCTGAGCGACGATGGGACGACCGGCGGCGGCATCTATCTGTGGCCGTCGCGCGAGGCCGCGGAACGCGGCCATGACGCCAGGTGGCGCGCCGGCGTCCGCGCCCGCACCGGCGCCGAGCCGACGATCCGCTATTTCGACCTCCTGATGGTGATCGACAACGAGGCCGGGACCATCACCGAGCCGTAGGGCGGCCGGCTTCCGGATGCCGGCGGCGAGCCCGCGCGCCATCATCCGCCGGAGGCATTGCGGAACCTCGCCCTCTGGGGGCACGTTCAGGGACGGGTGCCGCCGAGCCGGCGGAGCGACGTTGAGCGGGAGGTTTCAAGATGGCAGAGAGCCCCAAGTCGACCGACCAGGCCGCGGCGGAAGCGGCGGCGGCAAGGACGAAGCATGACCTCCGCGAAGGCGCGCAGGACGCCAAGGACGACCTCGCCCAGCTTCGCGCCGATCTCGCCCGGCTGAGCGAGACGGTCTCGACGCTGGTCGCCAACCAGGCCCACGCCGCCAAGAGCACGGTGCGCGACACCGCCTCCGACCTCTACAGCAAGGGCCAGGAGGCGTTGCAGCAGGCGGGCGAGAAGGCCAAGGGCGCGACCGACGAGCTCAGCCACACCATCGAGCAGAACCCGATCACCTCCGTGCTGGCGGCCTTCGGCATCGGCATGCTGTTCGGCCTGATGAGCCGCAGCCGCTGATGCTGCGCGGCCTCCTCAGCACTGCGGCAATGATCGGTCCGCTCAAGGCCGAGATCACCGCGCGGGCCCGCTATGCAGCCGTCATGGTCGTCGCCGGCGTGGTGTGCCTGCTCTTCGTCATCGTCGGCCTGTTCGCGCTGGCCGCCGCCGAGATCGCGGTGCTGGCGCCGCTGCTCGGCCTTGCCATCGCGGCCGCGATCACGGGCGGAACGGCGATCCTGATCGGGCTGATCATCCTCCTGGTGGCGAGTGTCGCCGGCGGCAGCCGCCGCCCGCGCCGCCGGCCTCCGGCCGCCGCGGCGAGCGACGCCGCGCAGCAATTGCAGCAGTCGGTCGCGTCCTCGCCGGTGATCTGGCTGCTTGGCGCGGCGCTGGTCGGCCTCATCCTGGGCCGCCGGATCTGAGGCGCTCCTCGCAGGGAGGGCATCGGCAACGCCGATGCCCTCGTTTGACGTCGCCGTGGGCAGCGCTTTCGCGTTGCCCACCCTACAAGCTCTTCGTCGCATGGTTTCGCGAAGGTTTCGCCGGAGGCGGAAATAATCCGTCAAGATTTTTCTCAAATCCAAGAGCCGCAGCCATCGGTCTGGCAAACGGGTCGTAAAAGTTTACATTGGATTTGCACGGCATTCAGCGACAATTAAGCCCGCTGTTTAAGCTCCCAGTCACGGGCACGGCGCGAAATTCATCCTGCCGGACGAAAACCGGCCCGGGCTCCGAAGACGACCCGGCCGCGCGATGATGACAGGGAGAGGTCCATGGCGCGCTTCGATGTCCAGATGCTCGAGGAGAGCGCGTTCGCAGGCACGGCCGGGGGCGAGATCTTCGTCCGCCTGGGGCTGATGTACTCGACCGGCGGCGAGGTGCCGACCGACCGGGTGGCGGCGCACAAATGGTTCAACATCGCCGCCAGCAAGGGCTGCCGCGACGGCATCGAGCTTCGCCGCGAGATTGCGGGCGAGATGACCGAGGCGGAGATTTCCGCCGCCCAGCGCGCCGCCCGCGAGTGGCTGACGACGCACTGAGGTGGCCGCATCCTCCTTTTCTCTTGCGGGAGAAGGAGGCTCGTCGCAAGGCGGCGAGACGGATGAGGGGTCGGTGCGAAGCACCACCGGCGTCGCATTTGCGGCAGGCGTACCACTCACCTGGATCGCCTGCTGCGCAGGCGACCCGACCTCCCCGCAAGGGGGAAGGGTAAGTGGCTAGGCCGCCTTGCCGTAGGCGGGCGCGGCCTTGGCCGCCTGCAAGACGAACTCGGCGCCGCGCTCGCCGATCATCATGGTCGGCGCGTTGGTGTTGCCGCTGACGAGGAGCGGCATGATCGAGGTGTCGATCACGCGCAGCCCCTCGATTCCGCGCACCTTCAGCGTCCCGTCGACCACTGCCATCCTATCCGAGTCCGGCCCCATCTTGCAGGTGCCGGCGGGGTGAAAGCAGGTGCCGACGGTCTTGCGGGCATATTCCCTGAGGGCGGCGTCGCTGGTGACGTCGTCGCCGGGGGTCAGCTCCTTGCCGCGATGCTTGGCGAAGCTCGGCGCGGAAATCACCTGCCGCGCGATCCGCATCCCCGACACCATGGCGTCGAGATCCTCCGGCTCCTGCAGGAAGTTCGGGTGCATCACCGGCTTGTCGGCGGGGTTGGGCGAGGCCAGCTCGAGATGGCCGCGGCTCTTCTCGCGGAGCAGCGTCGGATAGATCACGTAGCCGTATTCGGCCGCCATGATGTTGGCGCCGGCAGCAGCTAGTGCCGGACGGAAGACGTACTGGATGTTCGGCGTCTCGAGGTCCGGCCGCGAGCGGACGAAGCCGACGCCCTCGACCCCGTTCGAGGTCATCATGCCCTGGCGCGACACCAGCCATTGCAGCGCGCCGAAGGCGAGCGGCAGCCAGGTCTTGGGGTTGATCGCGTAGCTCGCCTTGGCCGGATCGTCGTACATCATCGAGACGATCGGGTGGTCCTGGAGGTTCTGTCCGACGCCGGGCAGGTCGTGGACGACCGCGATGCCGTGGCGCTGCAGCTCGGCCGCCGGGCCGATGCCGGACAGGAGGAGAAGCTGCGGCGAGTTCACGGCGCCGCTGGAGACGATCACCTCGGCGCGGGCGTCGAGCTCCAGCGTCTCGCCCTCGTGCTCCACCGTGATGCCCAGCGCGCGCTTGCCGTCGAAGCGGATGCGGGTCACCAGAGCGTCCGAGATCACCTCGAGGTTTGGCCGCTTCATCGCCGGGTGGAGGAAGGCGCGGGCGCTGCTCCAGCGCTCGCCGTTCTTCTGCGTCACCTCGCAGGCGCCGAAGCCGTCCTGCTGCGGGCCGTTGAAGTCGTCGTTGCGAGGATACTGGGTCTCGACGCCGGCCTGGACGAAGGCCTCGGTCAGCGGGTTGAGGTAGCGGAGCCGCGCGACGTTCAGCTCGCCGCCCGTGCCGTGATATTCGTTGGCCCCGCTCTCGCGGTTCTCCTGCTTCTTGAAGTAGGGCAGGACGTCGTCGTAGCTCCAGCCGGTGTTGCCGAGGGCGGCCCAGGAATCGTAGTCCTGCTTCTGCCCGCGGATATAGACCATTCCGTTGACCGACGACGAGCCGCCGAAGATATGGCCGCGCGGGCAGGGGATGGTGGCACCGAACAGCCACTCGCTGCCCTTGAAGCTGTGCATCCAGTTGTAGCGTGGGTCGAACAGCAGCATCGGCGTGCCCGACGGCAGGTTGACCTTGAACCAGGTCGAAGCCTTGCGGTCCGACGTGCCGGCCTCGACCACGCAGACACGGTTCCGGGGATCGGCCGAGAGGCGGTTCGCGACGACGCATCCGGCCGAGCCGGCCCCCACCACGATATAGTCGAACGCGCGACGTTCCGTTGCCATGGCGCTTCCTCTCCGCTTGGGTATCGCTGCGGTTCCGGGCAGCGTGCACCATCGGCGGGCAGGGTGCCAAGGGGCGGAGCCTCGTAGGGTGGGCATCGCGTCGCGATGCCCACGGCGGCGCCGGACGTGGGCAACGTGTTCGCGTTGCCCACCCAAAGGAACCCGCAGGAATTCGGTGAGCGCCCCGGTCTCCTCCCCGCCTGCGGCGACATCGGCGGCTAGGCGCTCGTAGAGGTCGGCGATGCCCTCGTAGATCTTGCTGGCCGCCGGGTCGTCGAGGAAGGCGGCGATCTCGCGCATCTCGGCGACCCAGCGATAGGCCTTCGGGAACATTGCGGGAATGGCGACCGCGGAGCGGGCGAGGGCGCCCTTCTGGCTGGCGGCGAGCTCGCGCTTCAGCGCCGGGGCGCTGCCTGCCTTCAGCGCGCCGAGCATCATCGCCGTCGCGATCGCCGTGGTGCCTTTGGTGATGCCGGCATAGCTCATCTTGAGCGCCGAGGCCGCGCCGATCGGTCCTCCCAGGTCGCGGAGGTCGAGGCCGTAGGCGGACAGCGTCATCGCGGCCGGGGCATCCTGGCCGGAGACGTAGATCGCCGGCCCGTTATCGCCCGGCGAGGGCGGTCCTCCGATAATGCCGCCGTCGACGAAGCGGCAGCCAGCCGCGGTGACGACCGCGGCGACGCGGGCGGCGGTCTGCGGGCTGATGGCGTTGCAGTCGACATAGAGCGGCTTCCTGGCCGCGGCGGTGAGATGAGGGGCCATGCGCTCGGCCAGGGCAACGGCCTCGCCCGGCGGCACGATCGAGAGGAAGAGGTCTGCCGCGGCGAGCGCCTCGTCGCCGGCATCGGCCATGCCCGCGGCCCGCGCCCGCTCCGCCGAGCGCGCGCTGCGCCCGGCGAGCGAGGTCTTGACGGCGGCGCCGTTCTCCGCGAGCCGCCGCCCGACGCCGGCCCCCATCTCTCCTGCCGCCACGATCGCAATCGTCAGAGCCATGAGCCTCCACTCCGTGCGCTGTTCCGTAGGGTGGACATCGACAATTGTCGATGCCCACCCTACGCGTCCGCGCTTTGCGGTTCCGCCAGCATCGCCACGCGGCGGCCGAGCGCATCGTAGAGGCTCGCGAGCTTCTCGCCGCCGAGCGCGCGGCAGCGGTCGAGCGCGACATTCGCGGCCTCGCGGCGGCCGGCGGCGA
>DASZVN010000134.1:0-7011 GCA_035547055.1 Hyphomicrobiales bacterium | reverse complement strand
GTCGCCGCCCTGCTTTGCGCCGCGTTCGGCGGCGACGCCGAAGCCCGGCTCGTCCGCGACCTGCGGCGGGACGGAGATCTTCTGCTCGCCCTCGTTGCCGAAGACGCCGGCGGCATCGTCGGCTACATCGCCTTTTCGCCGGTTGTCGGCCTCGGAATGTCGGCGGCCGCACTGGCGCCGCTGGCGGTCCTGCCCGAACGGCAACGCGGCGGTATCGGACTAACCTTGGTCGAACGGGGGCTCGCATGGCTCGCGGGCGAGGGGCTGCGGCTCGTCTTTGTCCTCGGCGATCCCGCCTACTATAGCCGCTTCGGCTTTGCCGCTGGGACGGCTTGGCCATTCCGCACGCCGTATGATGGACCACACCAGCTGGCGCGCTGGCTGGCGGAGCCGGCACGCGCCGGCGGCCACGCGACCTACGCCCGCGCCTTTGCATGCCTCGGCTGAGCGATGCCGCGCTACCGCCTCCTGATCGAGTATGACGGCACGCCGTTTTCGGGCTGGCAGCGCCAGGACAACGGGCTGTCGGTGCAGCAAGCGCTGGAGGACGCCGTCGCGGCCTTCTCCGGCGAGGAGGCACGGATCGGCGGCGCCGGCCGGACCGATGCCGGCGTCCACGCCCGCGGCCAGGTCGCCCATCTCGACCTCGCCCGCGACTGGTCGCCCGACACGGTGCGCGATGCCATGAACGCGCATCTGCGGCCGCACCCGGTCGCGGTGCTGGAGGCGAGGCAGGTCGATGCCGGCTTCGACGCCCGCTTCTCCGCCATGCGCCGGCACTATGAATATGTGATCCTCGACCGCCGCGCCCCGCCCGCGCTCGAGAAGGGCCGCGCCTGGTGGGTCGCCCGATTCCTCGACGCCGCGAGGATGCACGAGGCGGCGCAGCGACTCTTGGGCCGGCACGACTTCACCACCTTCCGCGCCGCCGAATGCCAGGCCCGGAGCCCGGTCAAGACGCTGGACCGGCTCGACGTCTCGCGCGAGGGCGACGCGATCGTGGTGCGCGCGTCGGCGCGCTCGTTCCTCCACCGCCAGGTGCGCTCGATGGTGGGCTCGCTGAAGCTGGTCGGCGAAGGCCGCTGGACCGCCGCCGACCTCGCCGCCGCGCTGGAAGCCCGCGACCGCGCCGCCTGCGGCCCGGTCGCGCCGGCCGCCGGCCTCACGCTCGTGCGCGTCGACTATCCGGCGGAGCAGGCGACTATCTGACTCTTGTTCCGGACCCCGGGGCCGCTTATCCTGACTGCATGGTGAAGCAGGTGACCAAGCGGGTTGCACGCAAGGCGAAAGCGCAGCGGACGGTTGCGGGCTATCAGGTGCTGGGCACGACCAAGGATGGCGTCCGCATCTTGAAGCCGAAGAAGCCGGCGACGCATTTCACCACGGCGGAGATCCGCCGTGCGATTCGCTCCGTCCTCGCCGCCGAACGCGCCGGATGAGCAGCCGCGACGTCTTCATCAACTGTCCGTTCACGTCCGACTACCAGGATCATTTCCGTGCCACCGTCTTCGCGGTGCTGCGCTCCGGCTTCGTTCCACGCTGTGCCCGTGAAAACGACGACGGCGGCGAGGTTCGCTTCGACAAGATCTGCAGAATCATTGCCGATTGCCCTTACGGCATTCACGACATTTCGCTGACCGAGCCCGATCGAAGCTCCGGTCTGCCGCGCTTCAACATGCCCTTCGAGCTCGGGCTGTTTCTAGGAGCCAAGACATTGGCGCCCAAGCACCGGCAGAAGAAGGTTCTTATCCTCGACCGGGCGCCTTATCGCTTTCAGCAATTCCTATTGGACTGGTCGACATATTGATCACAGAGGTTGCGAGCTGGCTTCGTAATGAGGTCCGCGGACCCGGCGTTCCGGGAGGCCGCCGGATCGCTGAGGAGTACTCCCGCTTTCAGAGCGCCATTCCCGATATCTGCGCCGCACGCCGAATCGACATCAGCGAAATTACGTTCAATGACTTTCATGTCATGGCGACGGAATGGATCACGGCGCAGTTGGGCGAGTGACGGCGAAGGAAGGAGGACGGGCGATGGCAGACGACGTGGTCCTGTGCACGGTGACGGACGGCATCGCGACCGTCACCCTCAACCGGCCGGACGTGCTGAACGCGCTCGACCGGGCGATCACCGCCAAGCTCCGCGAGACCGTCGAGCGGCTCGGCAGCGACCCGGCGGTCAAGGTCATGCTGATGACCGGGGCGGGGCGCGCCTTCTGCGCCGGCGCCGACCTGCGCGACCCCGGCCGGATGCAGGTGGACGCGACGCCGGAGGAGCGCAGCCAGCACGTCCGCGCCCGGCTCGACGACGACATCAATCCGCTGATGCGGGCGCTCTACGCCTTCCCGCGGCCGAAGGTGATGGCCGTGAACGGCCCGGCGGTCGGCGGCGGCGCCGCGATCGCGCTGACCGGCGACATCGTGCTGGCGGCGCGCTCGGCCTATTTCTCGTTCCCGTTCACGCCCTCGCTCGGCATCATGCCGGACATGGGCGCGAGCTGGCAGCTCGTCCGCCGGCTCGGCCGCGCCCGCGCGACCGGCCTCGCGCTCCTCGGCGACCGGCTGCCGGCCGAGCAGGCCGAGGCCTGGGGCCTGATCTGGAAGACGGTCGACGACGACGTCCTCCTCGGCGAGGCGAACACGCTGGCGCAGCGCCTGTGCGCCGGGCCGCAGAAGGCGATGGAGACGCTGTCGCTCTGCCTCGACGCGGCGGCCTCGAACAGCTTCGACCGCCAGCTCGACGTCGAGCGCGATTTCCAGGGCGGCATGATGGCGACCGAGGATTTCGTCGAGGCCGTCACCGCCTTCCGCGAGAAGCGCCCGCCCCGCTTCAAGGGGCGGTGAGGCTTCGTAGGGTGGGCATGCGGAGCATGTGCACCCTGGTGCGCATCGGCCTTGCCGATGCACACCCTACAGGTGCCCTGTCACCTTCGCCGCGAGCGCAGCGGGATCGTCAGGCGCGAGGTTGCCGCGCCAGGCCACGTGGAGGTCGGGCCGGAGCAGGATCAGGTCGTAGCCGTAGATCTCGCGCGGCGCCTCCTCGGCGATGTCGAGCTGGGCGAGCGGCGCTCCGTAATGGCCGAAGGCGGCGACCAGCCCGGTCTCCGCCTGCGCGCCGCCGAGCCGGAGCAGCGTGTAGCCCTCGGCCGGGATCAAGTCCTGGATCGGGCGGCCGTCGGCGAGGCGGACATGCGGCAGGCGCGCGCCGGGCCAGATGGTGGGAGAATACGCCATCAGCGGCTGGTCCGGGCCGCCCTCCTCCTCAGCGATCACCTGGGAGCCGCGATAGCGGTAGCCGAGCTCGGCGCCGATCATCTCGTTGGTCTTGCGCTGCTCGATATCGGCGATGCGCGAGAGGTTGTCCCGCGCCGCCTGGCCGGCCGGGGTCTCGTCAGTGATCTCGGGCCGCCACGCGGCACGCCAGGTGCGGCGGCCGACGGTGGCGTAGCGCGAGGCGCCGACATTGCGCTCGCCGACCTGCCGCCGCTCGACCTCGTAGGATGAGAGCAGCCCGTCGCCGCCCCAGCCGCGCAGCACCGCGGCGAGCTTCCAGCCGAGGTCGACCGCGTCGCCCACCCCGGTGTTCATGCCGAGCCCGCCGCTCGGCGTGACGAGGTGCACCGCGTCGCCGGCGAGGAACACCCGCCCGTCGCGGTAGCGGTCGGCCAGCAGCAGGTTCTGCCGCCACGGATTGCACGACAGCATCTCGTAGGGCAGCGGCAGCGCGATCACCTCCTCGAAGCGGCGCCGCATCTCCTCCGCGGTCTTCAGCGTGGCGTGGAAGGTGAAGTGCTTCGTCGAGTCCTGCATGATCAGGAAGCCGGCATGGTCGTCGGCGACGTGGTAGTGCCGCCCCTTGCCCGGCCCGTCGCCGACCGGGATGCGCTCGAACAGGCCGTCGCAGCGGAACAGCGCCTGCTGCAGCTCCATCAGGCTGCCGTCGCCCTGGAGCGCGATGCCGAGCGACTTCCGCACCGGGCTCGCGCCGCCGTCGCAGCCGACGAGGTAGCGCCCGCGCAGCGTCTCGCGCGACCCGCCGGCGACGACCGTGGCGGTCACGCCCTCCGCGTCCTGCGTCAGCGACACGAACTCGGTGCCGTAGCGCACGGCGACCGCCGGCAGGCCCTCGGCGACCTCCTTCAGCAGCGGTTCCAGCGTGTATTGCGAGATGAGCTGGTAGGGCTCGGCCGGCATCGTGCCGTCGTTCACCGCCGCGATCCTTTCCCTCGCCGCCGCGACCGAGGGATAGGGCAGGTGCAGGAGCGGCGGCCGGGCGAGCGTGAGCACGACGAACACGTCCATCGGCACGTCGGCCGGCAGGCCCGCGGCACGGATGCGCGCGGCAAGGCCCATGCGGCGGTAGATCTCCATCGTGCGGGCGTTGCAGCGCTCCATCTTGGGCAGGAACTCGGGCGCCGCCTTGCGCTCGATGAGCGTCGTCCGGACGCCGCGCCGGCCGAGATCGATCGCGAGCGTCAGCCCGACCGGCCCGGCGCCGACGATGATCACCTCGCTGTCCATGCCGTTCCCCGCCGTCTGCTTGCAGCGGTTCTGTCACGGCGGCGGCCAGTTTCCAACCCGGCTAGGCGCGCAGCTTGGCGGGCGGCGCGGCGACCTCCGGCGCGGCCGCGGCCACCGCTTCCCTCCGCGCCTTGCGCCGGTCGGCCAGCGCGGCGTTGAACTCGGCGCCGAGGATGAAGACGACCGAGTTGAAATAGAGGAACAGGATCGCGGCGATGATGCCGCCGAGCCCGGCATAGGTCGCGGCGTAGTTCGAGAAATGGCCGAGATAGTAGCCGAAGCCGGTCGCGATCAGGAGCCAGAGGAGGAGCGTCAGCCCCACCCCCGGCAGCACCGCGACGAGGCGGCGCCGGCCATAGGGCAGCCAGACGTGGAACACCACCAGCGCCACCAGGAGGAAGGCGCCCGACAGGGCGAAGCGGCCGATCGTCGAGACGAAGGCGAAGCGGCGCACCAGCGGCAGCGCGTGGATCGCGGCGTCCCAGATGATCGGGTAGAGCACCACCGCGCCGGTCAGGACGAACATCGCGAGCGCGCCGAGCAGGACGAACGCCAGGCTCTCCAGGCGGAGCAGCCACCACGAGCGCGCTTCCTGGGTGCCGTAGGCGCTGTCGAGCGCGAGGCGGAGCGCCTCGACCCCCGACGACGACGACCAGATCAGGAGCACGATGCCGAAGGTGAGGAGCCCGCCGCTCTGGTTGTGCAGCACCTGGGTGAGCTGGCTGGAGAAGGTCTCCGCCACCGCCGGCGGCCAGTTCTCGAACGCGAGGCGCACCACCTGGCTCGCGGCCTCGGGCGTCGACAGGAAGCTCGTTAGCGCCACCACCACGATCAGGAACGGGAACACCGCGAGCAAGACCGACAGCGCGATGTGGCTTGCCATCGCCCAGCCATAATGACGGCCGAAGCGGTCGTTGAGGTCGAGCGCGAAGCTCACGCCCTGCTTCAGCCACCGCGGGATCACGCTCGCCTCCTCCCCGCGCTCAATGCGGCGTCGCGGAGGATGGTTGCCGCGCCGGCGCCGGAACGGCCGGCGAGACCGCCGCGTTGGCCCGTAAGAGCGAGGCAGAAGACCCGATGACCGCCATCCGCATCCCCTACGACGCCCTGGTCCTGATCGGCGACGGCGCCAAGGCCATCTTCTACCGCAACAAGGGCGACGCGCTGCATCCCAACCTGATCGTGGAGGACGTGCTCGCCGAGGACAACCCGCCGGCCCGCGAGCAGGGCACCGACCAGCCCGGCCGCGGCTTCGCCAGCGCCGCCAGCCCGCGCCGCGCCGCGATGGAGGAGACCGACTGGCACCAGCTCGCCGAGGACCGCTTCGCCCGCGACATCGCCGACGCGCTCTACCGCAAGGCCCATGCCGGCCGCTACGACAAGCTGGTCGTGGTGGCGCCGCCGAAGGTGCTGGGCGAGCTCAGGAAGTCGTTCCACAAGGAGGTCGCCGAGCGCATCGTCGCCGAGGTCGACAAGACGCTCACCGGCCACGACGTCGGCGACATCGAGAAGCTGCTCGCGGCCGGCGGCTGACGGCAGGTTGATCCTCGCCTGCGCCGCGGGGAGGCGGCGGGCGCAGCGAGGCGGAGGGGGCCTGTCCCGCAACCATCGGCGCCCGCACGCCCCTCCACCATGCTTCGCATGGTCCCCCTCCCCCGTCTGCGACGGGGGAGGATCCGCCCCTAGAACCGCGCCGGCCCGTCGCCGGCGCCGCAAGCGACGCGCCAGGCGGTGAACACCATCTCCTCCTTGCGGAGCGCTGCATCGACCTGCTCCTCCGGCGTGCCAGCCCCGATCCCGTCGAGGACGCCGCAGAGATAGAGGCGGGCTCTCACCGGCACGAGGCAGGCGTGGCGGAGGAGGCAGCGGGCCTCGGGGTCGCGGCACCGGCGGCTGCGGCGGCAGGCCGAGCGGCCGCAGAGGTGCCAGATGCACAGCACGTCGGCACAGCGGCGATTGAAATCGGCCTCGGCCGCGGGCTTCCGCCTGCCGTGCCCGTCGCTGCCGACTTCCGGCCGTCCCTCCTGCATCAAGACATGCCTCCACGTTGCCGGGGCGCCGTGCGGCCCGGTTTGGAAAAGACGAGGGGACATGGAGCGCCGCAAGGCGCGACCTAGTCCTGTTCAGTGGCGCGCCCGTTGACGCAGGGCGCTCGCCTTGCGGCGCTCCATGGCGGCGGTTTGTCGACCCCGGGCCGCGCTTTCGCTCCCGGCGGCGTTTGGTGGACCGGCCTCCCTGATGCGCCCGATTGCGCGGACAGGACGAGACCGGCCGCACGCCGGGACCGTCAGCGAGCTCCTCGCGGGCCGCTCTCGCGGCCGGGCGGTGCCCCGAGGCCGTCCGGAAAGGACGGCTGCGAACCGCCCCGGCCGGACGCCGATCCTCCCCCCGCCTGACGACGCCTCGCGAAGCGCCCCTCGTGGAGGAGGATGACGCTGCATATATTCCTATTTCATCCAAATGTCAAAGCCTGCCTCGACCGTACAGGGCT
>DASZVN010000133.1:0-22695 GCA_035547055.1 Hyphomicrobiales bacterium | reverse complement strand
GGCTCTCCGCTTCGCGCCGGCCGGGACGACAGGGTGCCGGCGTGTTCCTACGCCACCTGCTCCAGCGGCTCGGCGGCGTCGAGGGTGGTGGTGCGGCGGAGCTGGCGCGGCTCCGAGAGGTCGAAGCGGCGGCCGCGGTGGAGCGTCGCGCGGTTGTCCCAGATCACGAGGTCGCCGACCCGCCAGTCGTGGCGGTAGACGTGGCGCGGCGCGGTCGCGTGCTCCAGGAGATCCATCAGGAGCTTGCGGCCCTCGGGCAGGCTCATGCCGAGGATGCGGCGGGCGTGGACGCCGATGAAGAGGAGCTTCCGCCCCGAGCCCGGGTGGGTCCGCACCACCGGCCACTCGACCGGCGGGATCGCGTCGATCGCCTCCTGCGTATAGTCGGTGTCGCCCAGCATGAAGCGCGAGTGCAGCGCCCAGTGCTCGGAGACGAGGCCCTCGACCTCCGCCTTGGTGCGGTCGTCGAGCGAGTCGTAGGCGGCGCGCATGTCGGCGAACTCAGTCTCGCCGCCCCAGGACGGGTTGGTGACGCTGTAGAGCATCGAGTATTTCGCCGCCGGCTGCTGGAACGAGCTGTCCGAATGCCAGAGCTGGTTGGCGATGTTGCCGAGGATGCGGCCGTTGTCGCGCTCGACGACCTTCCCGTCCTCGCCGAGATTGGTCATGTTGGCCATGTAGCCCGGCGTGCGCGTGCTGCCCTTGCGCTTGGCGCCGACGCGGGCGAAGCCGATGTCGAGCGGCCCGAACTGGCGGGTGAAGGCGAGCTGCTGCTCGGGCGTCAGCGGCTGGTCGCGGATCACCAGCACCGCATGCCGGTCCATCGCCGCGTCGATCTCGGCGATGGTGTCGCGGCTCATCGGCTCGCGCAGGTCGAGCCCCGACATCTCGGCGACGAACAGCGGGTGGAGCGGCGTGAAGGCGAGCGCCATCGTCCGGATTCCTTTCGTGCCGGCGCAGTCTATTCCGCCGCGACGGCGGCGTTCTTCGGCAGCACCGCGGCGGAATAGTCGGCGGCCAGCGCCTGGGTGAGCGCCGCCGGCTGGAACCGCCACGGGCCGATCTCGCCGACCGGCGTCACTTCCGCGGCGCTGCCGGTGATGAAGCATTCCGAGAAGCCTTCGAGCTCGTCCGGCATGATGACGCGCTCG
Organism: Hyphomicrobiales bacterium; assembly: GCA_035547055.1. Lineage (GTDB taxonomy): Bacteria > Pseudomonadota > Alphaproteobacteria > Rhizobiales > Methylopilaceae > DASZVN01. Next base: position 21,544 of record DASZVN010000133.1, on the reverse strand, counting down.
ATCACCTGGATGCCGCGCGCCTTGGCGAGGCCGATCACGGTGCGGCGGGTGATGCCGTCGAGGAAGCAGTCCGGCGTCGGGGTGTGGAGCGCGCCGTCCTTGACGAAGAAGATGTTGGCGCCGGTGCATTCGGCGACCTGCCCGCGCCAATCGAGCATCATCGCGTCGGCATAGCCCTTGCGCTCGGCGGCGTGCTTGGAGAGCGTGCAGATCATGTAGAGGCCGGCGGCCTTGGCCTTGCAGGGCGCCGAGGCCGGGTCGGGCCGCCGCCACTCGGCGAGGTCGAGGCGGATGCCCTTGGCGCGCTGCGCCGGGTCGAAATAGCTCGGCCAGTCCCAGGCGGCGATCGCGAGGTGGATCTTAGTGTCGGGCGCCGACACGCCCATGGTCTCGGCGCCGCGCCAGGCGATCGGGCGGACATAGGCGTCGGCCAGGCCCTGCGCCTTCAGCACCGCGCCGATGGCGGCGTTGATCTCGGCCTCGGAATAGGGGATCTCGAAATCGAGGATGCGGGCCGAGTTCTTGAGCCGCGCAGTATGCTCGGCGAGCTTGAACACGACGCCGCCATAGGCGCGCTCGCCCTCGAACACGGCGCTCGCGTAATGCAGCCCATGGGTCAGGACGTGGATCTTGGCGTCCTTCCACGGCACCAGCTTGCCGTCGAACCAGATGGAACCCGGACGATCGTCGAACGGCAGGCCAGCCATGAGCGCAAACTCCCCTGGGCGATGCTTGGCGCGCCGCCCGGAAAGCCATGCCGAGCGGTGAAGCACTTGAATTTCTACCCCTGCCGGGCATTATGTCAACATGACTGACGTAATTGTCGCGGGCGCCGCACGGGATGGGTCGTTGGCCGCTGCCCGCCATGCGCCGGTAACCGCCCCGGCAGCGCCGCCGGCGCTGGCCCTGATCGAGCTCCTGTTCTTCGCCTATCGCGACTTCGTCGGCGATGCCGACGAGGTGCTCCAGCGCTATGGCTTCGGCCGCGCGCATCATCGCGTGCTCCACTTCGTCAACCGCAATCCCGGCATGACCGTCGCCGAGCTGCTGGCGGTGTTGAAGATCACCAAGCAGAGCCTCGGCCGGGTGCTGCGCGACCTCGTCGAGCAGGGCTTCATCGACGCCCGCGCCGGCACCCGCGACCGCCGCCAGCGCCTTCTCCACGTCACCGAGCGCGGCCGCGGCCTCGCCCGCGAGCTGATGGCGCTGCAGGCGGCCAGGATCGAGCGCGCGCTTGCGGAGACCGGGCCGGAGGGCGCCGAGATCGCGACGGCGTTCCTCCGCGCCATGGTCGAGCCCGGGGACCGCCCCCTGGTCGCCCGGCTGGTCGGCCTCGACGGCGTCGCGGCGGGGGGCTGAGCATGGCCCTCGAGCGGGAGCCCCTCGCGGACGATGCGCCGCACATCCTCCTGATCGACGACGACCAGCGCATCCGGGCCCTCCTCGCCCGCTTCCTCGGCGACCACGGCTACCGCGTCACCGCGGCGGCGTCCGCGGCCGACGCCCGCACCCGGCTGCACTCGTTCGATTTCGATCTCCTGGTGGTCGACGTGATGATGCCGGGCGAGTCCGGCGTCGAGCTGGCGCGCTGGCTCCGCGCCCATTCGGCGGTGCCGATGCTGATGCTGACCGCGAAGGGCGAGGCGGCCGACCGCGTCGAGGGGCTGGAGAGCGGCGCCGACGACTACGTCACCAAGCCGTTCGAGCCGCGCGAGCTGCTGCTCCGCATTGCCGGCATCCTGCGCCGCGTCACCCAGCGCCAGGCCGCCGCCGCGACGATCGTGAGCTTCGGCGGCTTCGCGTTCGACCGCCGCTCGGGCACGCTCAAGCGCGGCGAGGAGACGGTGCGCCTGACCGAGCGCGAGCGCGAGATGCTCGACGTCCTCGCCGAACAGGGGGGCGAGACCGTGCCGCGGAGCCGCCTCGCCGGTCCCGGCGCCGCCGGCGAGCGCGCCGTCGACGTGCAGATCAACCGGCTGCGCCGCAAGATCGAGGACGATCCCACCAACCCGATCCTGCTCCAGACCGTGCGCGGCATCGGCTACCGCCTGGTGATGGCGCCGTGACCAACGCCGTGCCCGCGGCGCGCCGGCGCCGCGCCCGCGCCCAGCGGGGCCCGGCCCCGCACGAGGCCGGCCGGCTTCGCCTGCTGCTGCCGAAGGGCCTCTACACCCGCTCGCTCCTGATCGTGATCATCCCGATGATCGTGCTGCAGGCGGTGATCGCCTCGGTGTTCCTCGACCGCCATTGGGAGCAGGTGACGTATCGGCTGTCGGCGGCCGTCGCCGGCGACGTCGACGCGGTGGTCGACCTCTGGCGCGCGGCCCCCACCGAGGCCGCGAAGAAGCAGGTGGTCAAGCTCGCCCACGACAATTTCGGCCTCGACGTCACGGCCGCGCCGCCGGGACAGGTGCCGGCCGGCGCCCGCGACGTCGGCGGGCTGCTCTCGATCCTGAAGCCGGCCCTGACCGAGCAGATCGCGAGCCGGGTCGACGCGCCGTTCTGGATCGACACCGACACCGACCCCAGCCTGTTCACCGTCCATGTCGAGCTGCCCGGGAGCGAGCTGCGCATCACCGGGCGCCAGAGCACCGCCTATGCCTCGAACTCGCACATCTTCCTGGTCTGGATGGTGGCGGCGTCGCTGGTGCTGATCGCGGTCGCGATCCTGTTCCTCAGGAACCAGATCCGGCCGATCCAGCAGCTCGCCGATGCCGCCGAGGCGTTCGGCAAGGGCCGCGAGGTGCCGAGCTTCCGCCCCCGCGGCGCCCGCGAGGTGAGGCGCGCCGCCTCCGCGTTCCTCGCGATGAAGACCCGGATCGAGCGCCAGATCGAGCAGCGCACCACCATGCTCGCAGGCGTCTCGCACGATCTCCGCACCGTGCTGACCCGCTTCAAGCTCGAGCTGGCGCTGATCGGCGACGGACCCGAGACCGCGGCCCTCTCCGACGACGTCGACGAGATGACGCGGATGCTGGAAGGCTATCTCGCCTTCGCCCGCGGCGACGCCGGCGAGGCGGCGCGGCCGATGGATGCCGCGGCGCTGGTGGACGAGGTCGCCGACAGCGTCCACGAGCCCGGCTGCCGCATCGAGACCAGCTTCAGCGGCGAGCCCACCATCACCGCCCGCCCCGACGCGCTGAAGCGCTGCCTCGGCAACCTCGTCATCAACGCCGCCCGCTTCGCCCGCGAGGTCCGCATCACCGCGCGCCACGACGGCGGCCAGTTCGTCGTCCATGTCGACGACGACGGGCCCGGCATCCCGGCCGACCAGCGCGAGGAGGTGTTCCGCCCGTTCCTCCGCCTCGACGCGGCGCGCAACCAGGACCACGCCGGTTCCGGCCTCGGCCTCACCATCGCCCGCGACGTCGCTCGCGGCCACGGCGGCGACCTCACCCTCGGCGACAGCCCCCTCGGCGGCCTCCGCGCGACGCTGCACATCCCGGCGTAGCTTCGTTGCCTCCGGGCCCGGCGCATGCCCTCTCCACCATGCTCCGCATGGTCCCCCTCTCCGTCTGCGACGGGGGAGGATTCGCGGCGCCGCCGTTCCTCCCCTGCGAAGCGCGGGAAGTGCCGGGCGCAGCGAGGTGGAGGGGGGCCGGCTCCTACCTTGCCGCGGCGGCCTCGCCGTCGTCCTCGTCGAGCGGGTAGTCGCGATGGCGGCGGTGAAGGCGGCTGCGGAAGCGGTGGCGGCGCTGGCGGCGCGCCATGCGCAGGAACGGCGCACCGAGGCGCTCGGCGACGCGGCCGGCGTCGGCCAGGCGCTCGGCGCGGCGGAGCGCCCGGTCGAGCGCCGCCATCGTCTTGGCAAGGCCTGGGTCCTCGTCGCCGAGCCAGACCGACAGCACCCGCCCGTAGAGCAGCGCCAGCGCCTGGGCGCGGGCGCCGCCGAGCGCGCCGGTCTCCTCGATGCCGGCGGCGGCGAGCATCCACTGCGCCGAATTGACCATGACCCGGTTCCAGGCCACCGCGAACATCGGGTCGCGGCGCAGGCCCTCGACCGCGTTGCGGATCGCCGGGCGATGGGGAGCGAGCGCGTCGAAGCGGCGCATCAGGATGTCGAACAGCCGCTCGCGCGCCGGCTCGGCGAAGGGGTCGGCGGCCTCGTCGCGGCCGCTCAGGACCTGCTGGTCGATCCGGCGGCTGAAGCCGGCCAGGATGGCGCCCTTCGAGGGCACCGCGCCGCGGAGCTGGCCGAGGTCGACCCCGGCGCGGGCGGCGATGTCGGTGAGCGAGATGTCCGCCCAATGCCGCTCGGCGAGAAGCGCCATCAGGGCGTCGACCGCGGCGTCGGCGACCGAGGCAGGGTTGGTGTCGGGCATCGCGAACCTCCATCGAACGCGCGTTTGCGCCTTCGACACTCGAGTGTCGCAAGTCGGGCAAGCCCGACTTGCAGTCCCCAGTCGGAAAGGTAGGCCGCCCCGACGCGATGGCCAAGAGGCGTCGCAATGTCCCTGGTCGAGGTTACCGCCGTCGTCCCGGACGGCGAGCGAAGCGAGCCGATCCGGGACCCCGCCGCGAGCGCCGCGCCGGCCTCGGATCCCGGCTTCTGCCGCGTCCGGGGTGACAGCGATGGATGCGGGCCAAATCAGTCGCCGCGGCGCGGCGGCGCGATCTTGCGGCGCTCCGCGGCGGGCGCGGCGGCGACGGCGCGGCCCACCGCGGCGTGAACCAGCTCCTGCATGTGGTCGACGCGCTGGCGCAGCATCGCGAAGGCGGCGTCGAGCTTGCCCTGGTCGAACGGCTCGGCGCGCATGGCGGTGCGGACGGCGCGGCGGGCGTCGCGCACGCCATGGATGGCATCGCGGATGGCGCCGTGGTCGGCGCGAAGCTCGTTCTCGACGGCATGGCGCAGCGCCCCGGGCGCCCGGCCGAGCGCGGCGATCGCGGCGAAATGGGCGATCCGGCTGTCGCTCGGATGCTCTCCGCCCACGACCAGGAAGCCGAGGCCGAAGAAGTTCACCGCGAGCGACAGGACCAGCAGCACCAGGAGCGCGATCGACCAGTGGCGCGACATCATTCGCCCTCGAAGATGGCGGGCAGGCTGTCGGAAGAGCTCAGCATGGCATAGCTGTCGCCGTCGTCGCCGCCGAGGCTCGCCGCGATGTCGGCGCCGCGGAGCGCGCCCAGGGCGAACATGCCGGCGGCGATCACGGTGAGCACGAACGCCGCGCGCGGGCGCATCAGGGCCCTGAGCGGGTCGATCATCCGGCCGGCGCCGCGGCGGGCGTCGATCCCGGCGAGGATGCGGCCGAGCGCACCGGGCCGGATCGGCGCCGTCTCCAACACCGCGCCGAGCAGCGCCTGCAGCCGCTCGGCCTCGCCGTGGCGGCGGCGGGCCTCGGGCGAGGTCACGAGCAGCGTCGCCGCGGCGGCGCGCTGGCCGTCCGGCCACAGCTCGACCGCCGGGCCGCGCCGGTCGAGCGCATTCTGGAACGCCTCGATGGGGTTGCCGTTCGTCATTGTTCTTCTCCCAACCTGCGGCGGGCCTCGCTGCGGAGGCTGCGCCGCGCCCTGACCAAGAGCGATTCCACCGCCTTCTCGCTCACTCCGAGCATGGTGGCGATCGCCTGATTGCTGTGCTCGCCGCTCGCCGCGAGCAGCAGCGCGGCACGCTGCTTCCCCGGCAGGCGGCGGATGTCCGCCATCACCTGGGCGAGCTCGCCCGCCGCCTCGACCTGGCGGTCGGCCGGCGCTGCCTCCTCGGCCGGCTCGGGCACCGCCTCCAGGCTGAAGAAGCGCCGGAGCTTGGCCCGCCGCTCGCGGTCGATGCAGAGATTGACCACGACGCGGTGCAGCCAGGTCGGGAACGCTGCTTCGCCCGGCCGCCAGCGCCCGGCCGTGCTCCACACCCGCCAGAACGCTTCCTGCACCACCTCCTCGGCATCGCTCGCCGAGCCGAGGAAGCGGGTCGCCACGGCAAGCGCGCGCTTGCCGTGGCGCTCGAGGAGGCGTGCGAACGCCGCCTCGTCGCCACGCGCCGCCGCCGCGAGCAACATGTCGTCGGTCGCGGCGGCGGGATCGTGCATGGCCGGGCCGCTCAGCGGTCCCCGCCGTCGTGCCGGCGGGCGCGCTCGCGCCAAGCCTGCGCTGCCCGCTCGGCCTCGTCGACGCTGATGCTGCCGTCATGATTGGTGTCGATGCGGGCGAACAGCGCGTCGCTCGCCTTGTCGAACTCGGCCTTGCTGAGCGCGCCGTCGTGGTCGGTATCGGCCCGGCGCACCAGCGCGCGAAGGAACTGCGCGCCGGGACGACGATGCTCGGCCGCGCCGCGGCGGTCGTCGTCGCGATCGCCCCAGCGGCCGTGGCGATCGTCGTCGCGGCGGCTCCAGCGGTCGTGATGATCGTCGTCGTCGCGGCTCCAGCGGTCGTGGTCGCGGTCGCCGCCACGCCATCCCATCGGGCCGTGATGATGCCCGTGCATCCAGCCGCCGTGGTCATCGTCGTCGTCGTCGCTCGCGGCACCGCGGCCCTCGTGCATCCGCTGCCGCATCTCGTCCATCCGGGTGCGCATCTGGTGCTGCGCAGCGGCGATCTCGCTTTGGTCGAGCTTGCCGTCATGGTTGGTGTCGAGCCGGTCGAACAGCGCCTCCGGCCGGGCCAGGAACTCCTCGCGGGAGATCGTGCCGTCGTGGTTGGTGTCGAGCCGGCCGAGCATGCCGCCGCCGCGCCCGCCCTGCATGACTTGCCGGGCCGCAATGCGGGCGCCGCGCCTCATCTCCAGGGGCGTCAGGATGCCGTCGTGGTTGCCGTCGGCGGCAGCGAAGAGCTGGTCGCGCGCGGCGTCGAACTCCGCCTTGCTGATCTTGCCGTCGTGGTTGGCGTCGAGCCGCTCGAACAGCCGGGCGCCCGGGCCGCGCATCGCCGCGGCGGCCGGCGGCGCGGCGGGCGCTGCCGGGGGCGGCGGAGCGGCGGCAGCCGGCGGCGGTGGTGCCGACGGTGCCGGCGGGGGCGGCGCGGGCTGGGCGGGAGCCGGTGCCGGCTGGCCGGCGGACGGGGCCGCCTGCGCCAGCGCGCCGACCAGGGCGGGCGTCGCCAGCGCACCGACGATCGCGGTCGCGGACAGGAGGCGGACGAGGGTTCGTTGACGCATGGGGCTACTCCAGCTTGCGGTCTCGCTTGCCTGTTGAACGCGCCACCCGTGGCGCCCCTGCGCCCTGTCCACAACCATCGCAAGCGGTGACCGCCTGCGTCAGGCCGGGATTCGGTCGAAAGCGTGCAATTGCGGCGAGGACCGGTCAACCATGTCGGGCAAAGCCGCCTTAAGGATTTTCGTTCAATGATTTGCCGAACAGCGGAAAGGCATCGCGCGGGCGCGCATGGCGGTTACCGAAAGCCACCATCCGATCGGGGTCGGCTCCGGCTGGAGCGTCGAGGCCGTGCGCAGCCGTCTCGCCGCCGAGGCGACGCACGAGGCCGTGCGCGAGAAGCGCCGCGGCGTCGGCCAGAAGGTGCGCGAGGTGCGCGAGCGGCTGACTTCGACCAGCGGCACGCGCCCGGCCTTCGACGTCGAGCTGGCGCGGCTCTACGCCCACAACCGCCTGTCGGCGACCAACGTCGCGATGGCGCTGACGATCATCGCCGGCGGCCTGCTCGTGCTGTGGCTGCCCCCCTTCGCGGCGGTGGCCTGGACCGCCGCGGTGCTCGCGACGCAGCTCGTGATCGGGCGCCTCGCCGGCCGCTTCATCGACGCGGGCGAGGTCCGCACGCTCGGCGGCTGGCTCCATCGCTTCGCCCTGGTCGAGTTCCTGAGCGCCACCGCGGTCGCCTGCCTGGTGCCGCTGACGGCCGGCTGGGCCGGTCACGGCAGCCTGGTGTTCCTGTTCTCGGCGCTCGTGGTCGCTGCGGTGCTGGTGACCGCGCTCGCCGCCAGCGTCCCGACCGTGGTCTATGCCGGCACCCTCCCGATCACGGCGATGGCGGTCGGCTTCTTCCTCGCCCGCGGCGGCGCGACGGCGACCCACGTCGCGATCCTGGCGCCGCTCGCCCAGATCTGCCTGATCTTCCTGGGGCGCCGCCTGTTCCAGAGCTCGCTGCTCGCGCTCCAGTTCCGCGCCGAGATGGACGCGCTCGTCGGCGAGCTCGAGCGCGCCACGGCGATCTCGGAGGAGGCCCGCCGCCGCGCCGAGACCGCAAACGTCGCGAAATCGCGCTTCCTGGCCACCATGAGCCACGAGCTCCGCACCCCGCTCAACGCCATCCTCGGCTTCTCCGAGGTGATGAAGAACGAGGTGTTCGGCACCCACGCCAACCAGACCTACAAGGACTACGCCAGCGACATCCACACCTCCGGCGAGCACCTCCTGAACCTCATCAACGAGCTGCTCGACCTGTCGCGCATCGAGGCCGGCCGCTACGAGCTGAACGAGGAGGCGATCAACCTCGTGCACCTGGTCGAGGACTGCCGCCACCTCCTGAAGCTCCGCGCGCAGAACCGCGGCATCGAGATCCGCGAGCTCTACGAGCCCCAGATGCCGCGCCTCTGGGCCGACGAGCGGGCGGTCCGGCAGGTGGTGCTGAACCTCCTCTCCAACGCCATCAAGTTCACCCCCCAGGGCGGCGAGATCCGCCTCACCGTGGGCTGGACCGACGACGGCGGCCAGTATGTCTCGGTGGTCGACACCGGCCCCGGCATCCCCGAGGAGGAGATCCCGGTGGTGCTGTCCTCGTTCGGCCAGGGCTCGCTCGCGCTCAAGACCGCCGAGCAGGGTGCCGGCCTCGGCCTGCCGATCGTGAAGGGCCTGGTTGACCTCCACGGCGGCAATTTCGTGCTGAAGAGCAAGCTCCGCGAAGGCACCGAGGTGGTGATCACCTTCCCGCCCTCGCGCGTGATGGACCCGCTGCCGCCGATGCAGGAGCCCGCCGCCGCGCCGAGCCTCCGCGAGGCCGGCTGACGCGGCGGCCGCGCCGCGCGCTATGATCGCGGCATGTCACCGAGCTGGATCGCCCTTGCCATCGTCGTCGCCGGCGCCGTGACGCTGGTCGCCGCGAGCCTATTCGGCGCGCTGCCGACGGCGGTCGGAACCGGCGGGCTCGCCGGCATCGTCCTGCTGCTGGCGCTGCTCGCCTGGATGGGGCCGGGCGTGCTGCGGCGCTATCACGGCCGCGGCGCGACCGCGCTCCGCGACGTCGCGATCTGGCTCGCGATCGTGGTGGCGATCGTCGTGCTGTATCGGTTCGTGGGGTGAAAGCGCGAATAGCGAAATCGCGAGTAGTGAGTGCCGCGGAACTGTTTCTTTCTGTTCCCTATTCGCCACTCACTATTCGCTATTCGCGATCTACCCTATTCGCGATCCACCCGCTTCAGCCCCTTCGCGAAGCGCCGGGCGTTTTCCATATAGTGCGCCGCGGAATGGCGGAGCGCGGCGATCTCCTCGGCCCGGAGCGTGCGCACCACGCGGGCGGGCGAGCCGACGATCAGCGAGAAATCGGGGAATTCCTTGCGCTCCGTCACGAGCGAGCCGGCGCCGACCAGCGAGCCCGTGCCGATCTTCGCGCCGGTGAGCACGGTGGCGCCCATGCCGATCAGGCTGTCGGCGCCGATGGTGCAGCCGTGGAGGATGGCGGCATGGCCGACCGTCACCCCCGGCCCGACCACCAGCGGGAAGCCGGTGTCGGTATGGAGCACGCTCGAGTCCTGGATGTTGGAGCCGGCCTGGATGTCGATCAGCTCGGTGTCGCCGCGGAGCACGCAGCCGAACCAGATGCCGACGTCCTCGCCGAGACGCACCCGGCCGACGACCTCGGCACTGTCGGCGACGAAGACGCGCCCGCTCGCCGGCAGCTCCGGCTCAATCCCGTCGAGCGCATAGAGCGCCATCTGCCGGCTCCCTAGCCGAGGTCTTCCTGCAAGATCGCCATCTGGAAATTGTAGGAGCGGTCGCCGTCCTCGTCGTCGAGGAACAGCACGCCGATGAACTCCTCGCCGATATAGACCTCGGCGGAATCGTCCTTGCGCGGCCGCGGCACCACGCGGATCGCCGTGTTCTGGAACACCTGGCGCAGATAGTTCTGCACCCGGTCGAGCTCGCGTCTGTCCAAAGGCCCGTTCCCCTCGCGCGCCGCCGCGGCGCTGGCCCGCGGGGTGTGGCACGAAGCGCGAGGGCGACGCAAGGTGGCGAACCGATCGCACCGATACCAGGGTAAGCGTTCAGATCTTAGCGGAACTTGAGGAAACGCCAGCCTCGTCTCCGCGCCCCCGAGCCGCGCTTGAAGCGGCCCACCATCGCTTCGTATTCTCGGTAGATCTGGTCATTGGCGATCCGCGCTCGCAACCTCATGACAAACGGCTGCGCCCGGTGCCAAAATTGCATCGCGCCCGTCTTATGCCAACGCGCGTAAAGCTCCTCGTCAAAAATCCCCAGTTGGATACCGATTGCAATCAACTCAAAATCGTTCAGCACGATCTTGATCTTTTGCGTATCCGGGTCTCTTTCCTTGTCTTCTTCGGCGAAGGGCTCAAGCCCACCATTGCCTTTGGCGAGCTCTATAAATCTTTGGCGCGCGTCGATCATGTCCCGATCGGATTCGAGCTCGCTGATGTGTTCGATAGTCGCGAGCCGCCGGGAAATTGCGCGCTGAGACATCACCCCCCAGAAGGCGATTAGCGCGGCAACGATGCCGGTTCCCAGAATAATCCAAGCCTCTGCCGACATGGACGTGGCCCCCACGGCGTCCGTGAGGGCCACGTTTATCAACGCGTCTTGGCGGCTGCAATTGCAGCGAGAATCAAGTCAGACCGCCCCAGCCTTCCTTGGCGACTTTCATGATCCCGGGTCTCCTTCGCTCGTCAGGAGCAATGTCGGTACAGATGATCAAAAAGTCAAGAGACTCAACGATATCGCTCAAATCCCCGGGTCGAAGGTGTCCATCTCGGTCAGCATCTGGTCCATGCTGCGGCCAGGCTCCTCGGCGCAGGGGGCGGCGCCGACCACCTTGGCGGGAACGCCCGCGACCGTCATGCAGGGCGGCACCGGCTTCAGCACCACCGAGCCGGCGGCGACCCGCGAGCCTTCGCCGACCTCGATGTTGCCGAGCACCTTGGCGCCGGCGCCGAGCAGGACGCCGCGGCGGATCTTGGGATGGCGGTCGCCGATCTCCTTGCCGGTGCCGCCGAGGGTGACGCCCTGGAGGATCGACACGTCGTCGCCGATCACCGCGGTGGCGCCGACGACGACGCCGGTGGCGTGGTCGATGAAGACGCCGCGGCCCATCGGCACCGCCGGGTGGATGTCGACCTGGAGCGCCGCCGACACCCGGCTCTGCAGGTAGAGCGCGAGGTCGGTACGCCCCATCAGCCACAGCCGGTGGGCGAAGCGATGCGCCTGGATGGCGTGGAAGCCTTTGAAATAGAGCACCGGGTCGAGGTGGCGGGTGCAGGCCGGGTCGCGGTCGGCGACGGCGGCGATGTCGACCCGCATCGCGGCGCCGATCTCGGGCTCGGCGGCGAGCGCGTCGTCGAAGGCCTGCCGCAGCGCCGCCTCGGGCACGTCGGGATGGTCGAGCCGGTCGGCGATGCGGTGAGCGATGGCCTCCTCCAGCGTGTCGTGGTGGAGGATGACGGCGGTGACGAAGCTCGCCATCGCCGGCTCGGCCCGGACCATGGCCTCGGCCTCGCTGCGGATGCGCGCCCAGACCGGATCGACGACGTCGCGGGCTACCTGGTGGCTGCGGGCAATCGGACTCATACCCTGCCTCATCGCTTTTCTTGAACGCCTTCAGCGCATTCTATCACGGCCGGTCCTCGCCGGAATGCCGCGTCCAGAACTCTAGCACGCCATCCTTGAAGGGCCGTGAACCGACCGCACGATTGTGATCGCGCCCGGCGATGGCGAGAACCTCGGCGTCCGGAATATAGGCGGCGAGGTCGTAGGGAGAACCCGCGACGTCGTCCTCGGTGCCGACGGCGACCAGCACCGGAACCGCGATGCGGCCGAGCATCTCCGGCGTGATGACGGCGCGGAGCCCGCGCATGCAGGCGGCAAGCGCGCGCAGATCGCTGCGGGTGTTCTCCGCGAAGACGCGGAACATCCGCGTATAGGGATCGGTCACCACCTCGCGCGAGGGCGCCTCCAGCGCCTGGGCGATCTTTTCGCCGCCCCGGCCGCCGCGCAGCAACGTCGCGCCCATGCCGCCGAGGACGAGGCTCCCGACCCGCTCCGGATGGCGGTCGACCAGATAGCTCGCGACCCGGCTCCCCATCGAGTAGCCGATCACGTCGGCCCGCTCGACACCGGCGGCGTCGAGCACGCGGACGGCGTCCTCGACCAGGAGCTCCACGCGGTAGTCGTCCGGGTCGTAGAGCTTGGTGCTCTCGCCGTGGCCGCGATGGTCGAACGCAACCACCCGGCGGCCGTGCCCGGTGAGGAGCGAGACCCAGCCGGTGCCGACCCAGTTGACCTCGAGGTTCGAGGCGAAGCCGTGGATCAGGAGCACCGGATCGCCCGCCCCCTCCTCGACATAGCGGATGTCGATACCGTCCGAGACGACGTGGGGCATGGCGGCTTTCCGGCAGGGCCGCCGGGCGGCGGCAAGGTGGGCGGCGCGATAAAGGCGGCAATCGGCCCGGCGATCAAGCCTCGCCTTCCGCGCCCCTCTCGCCCGGCCGGAAGCCGGGCTTGCCCGACCTCCGCCTCCACGGAACGAACTCGCGAGTTCGCGTGCGCCGCGGAGAGCCGGGGATCCGGGTCTGGGGTGCCGTGCCCGAACCCGGATCCCGGATAGCGGCTTTGCCGCTTCCAGGATGACGGGTGCTGCGCGATCGGCCTCGCCTTGGCACCGCGAAGCGGGTAGAGGAGCAGCGTCATTGCGAGGAGCGGAGCGGCGAAGCAATCCAGGGCTCATCTCCTGGTAAGGAGAGAGGGGAAGCTCTCCGTCTCGAAGCATCGTGCCACGGCCCGTCCTTCGAGACGCGGACATCCAAGCCCGGCTGGCCCGACTTGGACACTTTCATGCTCAGCTCGGGCAAGCCCGAGATGAGTGCCCGCTCCTCACGATGAGGCTCGGAAAGACTGGATTGCTTCGCTTCGTTCGCAATGACGGAGGACGGAGGACGAGATGGCCGAGCACAGCACCACGCCGCATTTCCACAACACCGCCGGGGTTCCCGCCATCCGCATCAACGCGCGCGAGTTCATGTGCATCGGGGCGCTGCCGCCGCTCGACCATCCCCACGTCTTCCTCGATCTCGGCGACGAGGCCGAGATCGTCTGCCCCTATTGCTCGACCCTCTACCGCTTCGACCCGACGCTGAAGCCGGGCGCGGCCGAGCCGCCCGAAGCGGTCTGGGGCGCCGTGCCCGCCGCGATGGCCTGAAGGCGGAACGAGCGGGCGCAGGGAACCGTCATTGCGAGCGAAGCGAAGCAATCCAGGGCCACAGGCGCGGCGCATGAGTCCCTGGATTGCTCCTCGTGATGACGGCGACGATGGCCGCGCACCGGTCGTCGTCGCCGGTGCGGGCATCGCTGGCCTGACGCTGGCCCTGGCACTGGCCCGCCGGGGAATTGCAGTGCGGATGTACGAGCGGGCGGGCGCGCTCGCCGAGATCGGCGCCGGCCTCCAGCTCGCCCCCAACGCCTGCCGCGCGCTCGACGCGCTCGGCCTCGGGCCGACGCTCGATGCGGTGGCGATCGAGCCGGCAAGGCTCGCGATCCGGAGCGGGCGGAGCGGCGCCGAGATCGCCCATCTCCCGCTGGACGCCGCCCGGCGGCGCTGGGGCGCGCCCTACCGGCTGGTCCGCCGCGCCGCCTTGCAGGACGCGCTCGCCGCTGCTGCCCGGGAAGCCGGCGCCGAGATCGTGCTCGGCGACGCCGTGACCGGCTTCGCCGGCAGCGATGACGGCATGGCCGTCCGCCTCGCCGGTGGCGGCGTGGTCGCGGCGCCGGCCCTGATCGGCGCCGACGGCCTGTTCTCTGCGGTCCGCCGCGGACTCGGCGACAGCCGCGCGCCGCGGGGCTCGGAAGCGATCGCCTGGCGTGCCGTGCTGCCGCCGGAAACCCGGCCGGCCGGCATCGCCGCCGCCGAGATTTCGCTCTGGCTCGGCAATGGCGGCCATGTCGTCGCCTATCCGCTCGACCGTGCCGGCAGCCTCAACGTCGTCGCCTGCCTGCCGGGCGCGGTCGGCGGCGCTGCGCCGGTCCCGGGCGACGGCAGCGATCTCCGCCGCCTGCTGCGGAGCTGGGCGCCCACGGTGCAGGCGCTCGCAGCCGCGGCGGCGGACTGGACGGTGTGGCCCCTCCTCGACCGCGCGCCCGGCCATTTTCCCGGCCGCGGCGCGGTCGCGCTGATCGGCGACGCCGCGCACCCGGCCCTGCCCCACCTCGCCCAAGGCGCGGCACTCGCGATCGAAGACGCCACGATGCTGGCGGCGGTGATCGCGGGCCCCCTCCGGCTCGCTACGCTCGCCACCTCCCCCGTTTCACGGGGGAGGATTGACGCTGGCGGCCTAGGCGAATCCTCACCCGCGCCAGCGGAGGAGTGGGTCCATGCGAAGCATGGTGGAGGGGGTGCCGGCAATGACCTCGCCGCCGCATTCCGCCGCTTCGAGCGGGCGCGGAACGCGCGGGTCGCGCGCGTCCAGACCGAAGCCCGCAGCAACGGCCGCGTCTATTCGCTCGGCCCCCTGCCCGCCCGTGCCCGCGATCTCGTGCTGGGGACGCTCGGCCCGGAGCGCCTGATGGCGCGCTACGACTGGCTGTACGGCGAGTCGTCGTAGGGTGGGCAAGCGAAGCTCGCCCGCCCTGCGGCTTCGCGACCAATGCCGGCGCCGGCCCTCACCCCATCGCCCTGACGGGCGACTCGACCCGGCTCACGCGGGGCGAGGCGGAGCCCAGCGCCTCGACGTCCGCCGTCGCCAGCGCGATCACGACGATCGCGCCGAACTGGTGGCACAGCGCCAGCGGGATCGGCACAACGTTGACGAGCGTGAGGATGCCGAGCGTCGCCTGCGCCGTCACCATCGCCAGCACCGCCAGCGCCCGCCGGCTGGCCGGGCCGCGGCCCCAGGCCGTCGCGGCATGGGCGAGCGCAAGCGCGAACAGCAGGTAGGCGCCCATGCGGTGGAAGAACTGCGCCGTCATCGGGTTGGTGAAGAGGTCGAGCCAGGCCGGCTGGCCGGGAAAGAGCTGGGCAGCGGAGGGGAACAGCGTCCCGTCCATCAAGGGCCAGGTGTTGAAGCTGAGGCCGGCGTGGAGCCCGGCCGTCACCGCCCCGAGGAAAAGCTGGACGAACGCCATCGCCAACACTGCCCAGGCGCCGATCCGCACGACCGGCGCCGCCGGCACCTCGTCGCGGCGCGGGCGGAGGCTCCGCGCCGTCCACACCACCGCGGCGAAGAGCAGCACGGCCAGCGTCAGGTGCATGGCGAGCCGATAGGGCGCGACCGAGGTGCGCCCGCTGCCGGCGAGGCCGGAGGACACCATCCACCAGCCGAGCGCCCCCTGCAGCGCCCCGAGCACGAAGATGACCCCGAGCCGCCGCGCCAGCGCCGCGCCGATCATGCCGCGCCACCAGAAGAAGATCAGCGGGAGAGCGACCACCACCCCGACGATGCGCCCGAGCAGCCGGTGGGCCCACTCCCACCAGAAGATGCCCTTGAACTCGCCGAGCGTCATGTCGCGGTTGAGCTCGCGATATTGCGGGATCCGCTGGTAGTTCCTGAACTCGGCCTGCCAGTCGCGCTCGGTCAGGGGTGGGATTGCCCCGGCGATCGGCTGCCATTCGGTGATCGAGAGGCCGGACTGGGTCAGCCGTGTCGCCCCGCCGACTACCACCATCGCCCCGATCAGGAGCGCGATGCCCCATAGCCAGAGGCGCACGGAAAGAGAGCGGCTTCGGTCGGTCATCCGGTCACGGCTTGCAGCGGGAACGCCGCCGACACATAAGGCCCGTGGGCTGGCCGGGCAACGCGACCCCTCGCCCCGGGCCGTTCCCCATCCGGCCTCGCCGACCGTCACGCCAGGCCGACCGGTCACACCGGAGCGACAAGGCCGACTGCAAATCCTTGTCGCCTAGCTAGGATGCACGCTCCGCGATGATGTCCCGCCGCCTCCGCACCTTCATTGGGACCATGGCCCTTCTGGTCATCGTCATCGTCTGGGCCTTCGTCGCCATGGTGCTGGCCCAGGGGCCGATCCGGCTGGCCCCGCCGCTGTGGCAGACGGCCTACTACATCGTTGCCGGGCTCGGCTGGGTCGTCCCTGCCGGCGCCGTGATCTGGTGGATCGGCCGGCCGAGCCGGATCGCGGATTGAGCAGTCCAGACGAGCCAAATCCTGCTGTTTCCCACTATTGCGATGGAGAACAGGACTTTCGGCTCTCCTGCGCGGCCTTTCCAATGCGGTCGGTTTAGCGCCGCAATGCCTTATTTCTCAACGAATATGGCGTCCATTAAATTTGTATGACAGACAGATTATTGCGGCATGCAACAATCGCATTGCAGCATTGAGCAACCTCGCCTTCTTCTGCGGTGCACAATCGCCTATCTCATCGCCAGCGGGATGCGCCGCAGCCTCCATCCGGGAGGGGCGGCGGAACGAATGGAGAGAGACAATGGCCGTGCTGGCTATGCTGATCCGGGCCTACAAGCGCTGGAACACCTATCGGAAGACCTATGCCGAGCTCGCGCAGCTCGACGATCGCACGCTGCAGGACCTGAACCTGCGCCGCAGCGAGATCGACTGGGTCGCCCGCAGCGCCGCCCACCAGGTCGCCTGACGCCCCACCCGGCGCCGCCGACCAATGCCGAAGCCCCGGCCCACCGCCGGGGCTTTTGCTTTTGGGGCGCTGTCATCGCGAGGAGCGAAGCAACGAAGCAAACCGGCGGCGATGAGCACCTGAGGGCCGCCGGATCGCTTCGCTTCGCTCGCAATGACGGGTAACCTCGCCGCATGAGCGACATTCCTCCCATCCACGTCGTCGGCGGCGGCCTCGCCGGATCGGAGGCGGCCTGGCAGATCGCGACGGCCGGCGTGCCCGTGGTGATCCACGAGATGCGGCCGGTGCGCCCGACCGACGCCCACAGGACCGACGGCCTCGCCGAGCTGGTGTGCTCCAATTCGTTCCGCTCCGACGATGCCGAGAACAACGCGGTCGGCCAGCTCCATTGGGAAATGCGGCGGCTCGGCTCGCTGGTCATGGCCGAGGCCGACGCCCACCAGGTGCCGGCCGGCGGCGCGCGCGCGGTCGACCGCGACGGCTTCTCCGCCGCGGTCCAGGCGGCGCTGGAGGCGCACCCGCTGGTCACGATCCGCCGCGAGGAGGTCGCCGGCCTGCCGCCGCCCGACTGGGACAGCGTCATCGTCGCGACCGGCCCCCTCACCTCGCCATCCCTGGCCGAGGCGATCCGCAGCCTCACCGGCGCGGACGCGCTGGCGTTCTTCGACGCCATCGCGCCGATCGTCCACCGCGACACGATCGACTTCGACAAGGCTTGGTTCCAGTCGCGCTACGACAAGGCCGGCCCCGGCGGCAGCGGCGCCGACTACGTCAACTGCCCGCTCGACCGCGACCAGTACGAGGCCTTCGTGGATGGCCTGCTGGCGGGCGACAAGGTCGAGTTCCACCAATGGGAAGCCTCGACGCCCTATTTCGACGGCTGCCTGCCGATCGAGGTGATGGCCGCGCGGGGCCGGGATACCCTCCGTTACGGCCCGATGAAGCCGGTCGGCCTGACCAACCCGCACCAGCCCGGCGTGAAGCCGTGGGCGGTGGTGCAGCTCCGCCAGGACAACGCGCTCGGCACGCTGTTCAACATGGTCGGCTTCCAGACCAAGCTGCGCCATGGCGCGCAGGTCGCGCTGTTCCGCACCATCCCCGGGCTGGAGAGGGCCGAGTTCGCCCGGCTCGGCGGCCTTCACCGCAACAGCTTCCTCGACAGTCCCAAGCTGCTCGACGGCGTGCTCAGGCTGAAAGCGATGCCGCGGCTCCGCTTCGCCGGCCAGATCACCGGCTGCGAGGGCTATGTCGAGAGCGCCGCGGTCGGCCTCCTTGCCGGGCGGCTGGCGGCGGCCGAGCGCCTCGGCCGGCCGCTCGCGCTGCCTCCGGCGACGACGGCGCTCGGCGCGATCGTCGGCCACATCACGGGCGGCCATCTCGCTGCGGAGGATGGCGCGAAGACGTTCCAGCCGATGAACGTGAATTTCGGCCTGTTCCCGCCGCCCGCGGCGACGCCGGAGCGCGACGAGACGGGCCGCCGCCTGCGCGGGCCTGAGCGCGGCGTCGCCCGCCGCCGGGCCCAGGCCGCCCGCGCCAAGGCCGACCTCCTCGCCTGGCTCGCCGGCGACATGGCGCAGGCCGCCTCGTAACGTGGGCATCGGCAACGCCGACGCCCACGACGTGGGCAGGCTCTGCTTGCCCACCCTACAAGAGGCTTGCAGCCCGCCTCGCATCCTCCTTGGATAGGAGCCGAACCAAATCGCACGGGAGGCTGCCATGGAGGACGTCGAGGGAAAGGTCGCCTTCATCACCGGCGGCGCCAGCGGCATCGGCTTCGGCATGGCGCGGGTCTTTCTCGGGAACGGCATGAAGGTTGCGATCGCCGACCTCCAGCAGGACCGCCTCGACGAGGCAGCCGCGGCGCTCGCCGGCACCAACCAGGGGGTCCATTTCATGCGGGTCGACGTGACCGATCGCGCCGCGATGGCCGCCGCGGCCGACGAGGTCGAGCGCGTGTTCGGCAAGGTCCACGTCGTCTGCAACAATGCCGGCGTCGGCTCCGGCCTCACCGACATGGACGAGGCCGGCTACGACGACTGGGACTTCGTCTTCGGCACCAACGTCTTCGGCGTCATCAACGGCATCGTGAGCTTTACGCCGAAGATCAAGGCCCATGGCGAGGGTGGGCACATCGTCAATACGTCGTCGATGGCCGGGCTGCTGCCACTGCCGGGCGGCGGCGGAATCTATTCTGCATCGAAGTTCGCCGTGCGCGGCATCTCGGATTCGCTTCGCCTCAACCTGAAGAAGCACGGGATCGGCGTCTCGGTGCTGTGTCCCGGGCTCACCCGCTCGCGCCTAATGGAGAGTCACAAGCTCCGGCCGGCGGCACGGAGCGGCGGCGACGTGAAAGCGCCCAGCCTGACCGCACCTTCGCCCGCCAATTCCGGGATGGACCCGCTCGAGGTCGGCGAGCGCGTGCTCCAGGGCATCCGCGACGACGACGCCTACATCCTCCCCCACGGCGAGTTCAAGGACGAGGTCGCCGGGCTGTTCGCCGAGATCGTCGACGGCTTCCCCGAAGGCCAGGAGATCGACCCCGGCCGCCTCGCCTTCGAGGAGATCCGCCGCAGGCGGACGGAGGAGGCGAAGAGAGGGTAGGCGCCGACCCGGCTATTCCCACTCGATGGTCAATGGGTTTGAGTGCGCGTTGTAGTTATTGGACTTTTCCGCTCAGGCCCCAAACCGATACCAACTGCGATACCACCAGGGTAAGGACGCTGGATTCGTAGATTCTCTACAGCGACCATCCCGCCATAAGCGCGTTCAACATCATAAACGAGCGTCGGGAGAAAGCACGGCAAAAAGAGGTCTGAGCTTCGGGGGAAGGAAGAACATTTCGCGCCTACGGCGCGAATGGTGGGGCGTTCAGTCTGTTCTGTCCAAGCACGATGACGGTGCAATGATTCTGAGCGCGTGTGATGCCGTTGTAAAGCAGCCTGCGCAGATGCTCGGCGCTGCCTGTCGCCGTGTGCGGCCATAACACGATGACGTTCGGAAATTCACGGTTTTTGGCCCGCTGAATCGTCATGGCCAGATGGCCGTGCTGCTGCCGGAAACCCAGACGCGAACGGTTACGCACGGCCTCTGGCACAAACTCTTTGACTTGCGCCGAGGTGAAGGACGCTTGCCCGTGCGCGCGGCGCAAACGGTCCATTCGGCTGATTGCCTGCACGATGGGCGCATGTCCGATCAGCGGCGTTAGAAGCACGCGAAGATCGGCGCACGATGCGGCTTCTGGCAGTGCGACGGCGGCCAGTAAGGCATCCGCTTCGTCGTTGTCGTGGCGATCCCAAGTATGCGGATACGGCCCGAAGGTCGCACCGTTCTTGCGGGTATGCTGCTTGGTTTGAAGGGTGTTGAGCGCAGCGCGGATAATCGCGTTGCCCGCATCGGGCGTGAGAATGACCACCGGGCCGTGGCGCTGCGCCATGTCGTTGGCAATCGCCCACGTCAGAAGCGCATGGTTGGCATTCGTGGCAGGCGCGTCCAGAAGCCGGAATCCTGCGCCGTTCCATGATGTCCGGTTATTGAACGTGTTTGCCGTCAGAACGGCCTTCACATCACGGCCTTCACGCACGGCGAGCGCGGCAGCCAGCAATCCCTGCTGGGTCGTGCGCCGAACTTGCGTGAGCCGATGAGTTTGACCTGCGCCTTCAAGCCACCCCATGAGAGGAGCGATATCACGTCCGTTGTGAAGGCACTGGAAGGCATCCGCCGCCACGATCCGGCAAGAAGGCGAAAGCCCTTGAAGAACGCGCATCCGGTGTTCGTCGAGGTCTTGCGCCTCATCCACCAAGATCAGCGGAAAACTCCGCGCCACCCATTTCCGAACGGCTTCGTTTTCCAGAAGCCCCGCCGCCAGAGCGCATGGCCCATCAAACTCGCTCAGGGCATCGGCCTGCGTCTGCATCGCAGGCGTAATCAGACTCCTGCGCCTCGCGGCCAGCGTCCGGGCGAACACATCGAAGGTCTGGCAATCAAAGCGCCGGCGGAAAGCCGGGTTCTCGCCAAGCCGCGCATCCAAACGGCGGCGCGCGCCGTTCATGAAGGTCAGCGCCAGGAGCTTGTGCCCTTCGCCAAGCGCGCCATCCTGAACGATCTCCCCTGCGCAGCCCACAAGGTTATGGGTCTTGCCAGTGCCCGCCGCGCCCTCGAAGAAATCAAACGTCATGGCGGCGGCGCAAACCGGAAGACGTGCATGGCGGCGGTGGAGTCCGCCGCGATGTGCGTAAAGAGCGGTGTGTTAGCGTTCGCGGGATCGCGCAACACCGCGCACAAGGCATTGAGCAATTGCGCGGCGCGCGCCCGGCAGGCCGCATTCCCCATGAGAACGACGGCGGCGCTCTCGTGAGTCGGGGCATAGGATTTCTGGGTGAGCAAGTGGGTGGTAAGCGCCTGCCTGTCCGCGAAAGTTTGACCGAGCGCTGTTCCCAACGCGGCGCGCATCGCGGCTTCGTCCGCGCCCGCAATCCACGCAACCACATGCTCCATCGCCCAGCCCTGCGGCCAGAACACAACGCTGCGCGGCGGCGGAGCGTGAGTCTTCACTGCATCGAAATAGCCGCGCCCATCATTGTCCCCGTCCACGAGGATGCAGGGTCGCGCATGAACGGCGCTGACCAGCGCGAACGTGTCGGCAATCTTGGCGTCAATGGTCGGCACGACGCCAACGAAGGTGGAGAGAAGCGGCGCGCCGTCCCCGGCGTCCTGCCAACCCTGATGCAGTTCTAGGGCGGTTTGCAGCGCCTCGAGCCACGCCACGTCCGAAACCCCTACGGGGATCAGGACGCATTCATGCATGAGTGCGGCCACGAGCTTTTGCCGCCATG
>DASZVN010000132.1:0-8252 GCA_035547055.1 Hyphomicrobiales bacterium | reverse complement strand
TGATACATCGCCGTCAGTGCGAACTGCAGGCGCGACAGATCGACGAGCAGGGGGCTGATCACGCGGCGCTCCTTTCCGGGCTGCCACGGTCTAGCCGGACGGGCGGCGCCGCTTCATTGATCCGGGTCAAAGCAGGCTGTCAGGCGCGTCCCTACCTACTGGCCGATGATCGAACGAATGCCCTTCCGCGCCGGACGGCCCCGGCGCGCCTCGATGGCCGCCGATGGACCGTGCGTCTTGACCGCGGCTCGCCGGCTGGGCGCCGCGGGATTGCGGGCGACGCTCGTCTGGCAGATCGCGCGGGCGGTCTTCCGCCTCGGCTTTGTCGCGGCGCTCGGCCTCTTCGCCGGCCGCATGATCGCGGACGGGGCCTTCGCCGGCGGCGCGCTCGCCGGGGCGCTGGCCGCACTCGCCCTGTCCGGCATCGCCGGCGTCCTTGCCGACTGCCGCGTGGCGGACGCGGAAGGCGCCGTCGCCGAGGGCCTGCGCGCCACCGCCGGGCGGCGGCTCGTCGCCCTGCCGGCGCGGGCGATCGGCAACCGGCCGGCCGGCGCGCTCCTGGCCGGCCTGCAGCGCCATCCCGACGCGGTGGCGGCGCTCGTCGTCGGCCATGCGGCGGCGCGTGCCATGCTGGCGGCCGGTCCGCTGCTCGCCGCCGCAGCCGTCTCGGCCGTGTCCTGGGAAGCAGCGGCGACGCTCCTGCTGTGCCTACCGGTGATGATCGTCTTCTTCGTCCTGGTCGGCGGGCTGGTACGTGGCAGGGCGGAGGCGCAGGAAACCGCCTTCGGGCATCTCGCCGCCCAGTTCGCCGATCGCGTCCGGGCGCTGCCGACCGTTCTCGCCAGCCACGGGTTGGCCACGGAGCGCGTCAAGATCGAGCGCCGCATGGGCGCCTACGGCGCCGGCACGATGAACGTGCTGCGGGTCGCCTTTCTCAACGCCGGCATCGTCGACTTCTTCTCGGCGCTGTCGATCGCCGTCCTCGCCATCTTCCTCGGCCTCGGCCATCTCGGCCTGGTGCAGGTTCCCGGCTTCTATGGCCTGCAGCTCTGGCAGAGCCTTTTCATCCTTGTCGCCGCCGCGGACTTCTTCACGCCGTTCCGGCGCTATGCGGAGCAGTACCACGCCAAGGCCGAAGGCGAGGCGGCGGCGACGGCGCTGGACCGCCTGCTTGCGGAAGAAGCGGGCGCCGATCCCGACGAGGCGCGGCGCCGCGACCTTGCCGCCGCGCTCGGGGTCGTCGGCCAGGCGCTGGCGGCGGAGGGGCGGCAGGCCGGCCTGGTGGTGATCTCCGGTCCGAGCGGCGCCGGCAAGTCGACGCTCCTGCGCATGCTGGCCGGCGTCGAGGCGACGGACCGGGGCGCGCCCGCGCTGCCGCAAGCCGATGCCGCCGGCTGCGACTGGATCGCGACCGACCTCTATGTCCCTGCCGGGACCCTGGCCGAGGCGATCGCATCGCCCCGCGGCCCGGTCGACCGGGCGGCGCTGGCGCGCGCGGCGGCCCAGGTCGGCCTCCTCGACGGGCATCTCCTCCCCGGCGGACTCGACGCGCCGGTCGCCGAAGGCGGCGCCAATCTCTCGGGCGGCCAGCGCCTGCGGATCGGGATCGCCCGTGCGCTGCTGTCGGATCGCGTCATCCTCGCCGACGAGCCGACCGCAAAGCTCGATCCGGCCACTGCCGAGGCCGTGCGCGCCGTGCTCTTGGCTCAGGCCCGCCGCCGCCTCGTCGTCGTCGCGACCCACGACCCGGCGCTGATCCGTGCCGCGGACCGCCACGTCGCGCTTCCCGCCCCGCCTCTTGTCGAAAGGGCCGCCGCATGAAGGCCATGCCCGTCGCACCCGCGCCGACCGCCGCGCCCTGGCGGATGGCGATCCTGCTGGCCGCGATTGCGGCGGCGTCGGGGATTCTGCTGACGGGGCTCTCGGCCTGGTTTCTCGGCGCGGTCGCCTTGGCTGGACTTGGGCCGGCGGCCTTCGCGTTCAATTTCCATACGCCGGCAGCCTTCGTGCGGCTGTTCGCGCTGGGCCGGACCGCGGCGAAATATGGCGAGCGTGTCGTCGGCCACCAGGCCGCCCTGCTCGACCAGGTGAGGCGACGGACGCGGTTGTTCGCTGCCATGGCAGCCGCTCCGGCGACGCGGGCGGCCGGCTGGCAGCTCGGCAACCAGGATCGGCTGGCGGACTACATGGAGGACGTCGAGGACGTCGACTACGCCCGGCTTCGCGTCGGGATGCCGGCGACGGTGCTGATGGCGGGCGCTGCGGCATTGATCGCGGCGACCGCGTGGCTGGCACCGCTGGCGCTCGTGCCGGTCGGCGTCGTTCTCGGCGCGATCGGCGTCGCGACCGGCTGGCTCGTGCCGCGCACGGCACGCGACTGGGACATCGTCCGCGCCGCCAACCGCGCTGCGGGGCGGCGCCTCGGCACGGCGCTGGCGGCGATCGTGCCGCTGAAGGCGGAGCGGGCCGCGCCCGACGTCGTCGACGGTGCCTTCGCCGATTTCGCCGAGGCCGAGCACGCACGGCGCCGGCTCAGGCGCGAGATCGCCATGCTCGACCTGGCGGTCGGCCTCGTCGGTCCCGTTGCCGCGCTCATGGTCCTGCTCGCGGCGTGGCATGACGGCAGCCGGGGAGTCGCGCTCCTCCTCCCGGCTTTCGTCGCATTCGCCTGGTTCGCCTTCGGCGAGATGGCTCAGGGCCTCTCGCGCATCGTGCTGGGGTGGGTGCACGAGCGGGCAGCCCGACGCAGCCTCGCGGCATGGACGGCGGGCCCCGCCGCGGACGACGCATCGACGCCGGCTCCCGAAGCGATTCACAGCATGACGATGCGGGACGTGCCGCGCCGTGCGCCCGATGGCCGCTCTCTCGGTGCCTCGCTCGATGCGACTCTTGGCGCCGGCCGGCCGACCGCGATCGTCGGCGAAAGCGGGACCGGCAAGACGACGCTGCTCAAGGCGATCGCCGGCTGGCTCGGCGAGGAAGGCACCTACGTGGCCGACGGTATGGTGCTTCCGGCGCCAGCGCGCCGTGCCTCCTGCCACCTCGTCCTGCACGACGCGGCGATCCTGGCCGACACGATCCGCGCCAATCTGTTCGCGCCGCGGGCGTCGGACGCGGAATGCTGGCGGGCGCTGGCGACTGTCGAGCTCGACGATCGAATACATGCGGCGGGCGGGCTCGACGCCTGGATCACCCAGGCGTGGCTGTCGCTCGGCGAGGCCCAGCGGCTCAACCTCGCCCGCACGCTCCTCACGGCATCGCCGATCGTTCTGCTGGACGAGCCGACCGAGCATCTCGACGGCCGCCAGGCGGTCCGCATCTTCGAGCGCGTCCTGCGGCGCCTGTCCGATCGGGTCGTGGTCTATGCCACCCACGATGTCGCGGCAGCCGCCGCAGCCGCACAGTGGGTCGCACTCAGATGACCAATGATAGCTCCTTTTTCGTCGCGACCGATGGCACGCATGGTCTGGACCTGTGTGCCTGACGCTAGAAGCTGCCCTTCCGCTTTCGGCCCCTGGCGGCCGTTCGGAGCCAGCACTTGCCGCCGCAGTCAGTGGCGGATCGACCGTGCCACCTTAGGGCAAGGTGTGGGCCTCTGCGGCCGGCATCGGGCAGCGGCCAGGGAACGCGCTGGGCGAAATTGGGAGCCGATCGGTCGTCACGCCACCAAAAAGTCTGCGGCGGTGAGGTGGAGATGCGAGCCCAGGACCGCGAACTCGATCGCGGCGTGGCCGCCTTTGCCATCGGCGTCGTAAGACAGCGCGCCGGTCGAGGCGTCGTAGAGGATGTGCTGGCTCGCGGTGCGCGCGGCCGCGCCTTCGGCGAAATCGACCGCGGGGAGGGCGCCCGGCGTGAGCGCCGCGAAAACCGCGTGGTCGAGCTCGATACGGTCGACACCGGGCGCGAAGTCGGTGATCCTATCGACATTGGCGCCGGTGAGCTTGCTGTCGAACACGAAGGTGTCGTGACCGGCGCCGCCGGTCAGCGTGTCCCGGCCGAGGCCGCCGTCGAGCACGTCCGGCCCGGCGCTGCCGCGAAGCACGTCGGCCCCGCCCTCGCCGGCGAGGGAGTCGGCCGCGCCGGTGCCCTGGAGATGGTCGGCGCCGGAGGTCGTGGCGATCGTGACGGCATCGGCCTTGGCGCCGGCGGCCGTCGTCGTCAGGACGCCGGCCTCCAGATGCAGGTTCGCGGCGGTGAAGTGCCCGGCGAGGGTCAGGTTGCCGGCATCCTTGCCGTGGTCGGTCAGCGTGACGACGGTGTTGGCGCCGCTCGCCTTGACGCTGAAGGTCGCCTCTTGGTCGAGCCCGCCGATCTTGATGCTGTCGCCCTTGGCGAAGCCCCTGACGGCGGCGCCGAGCTCGGCTGCGGCGCCGAGTTGGAGCGACGCGCCGCTGCTGCCGGCGAGGAAGGAGACGACCGCCTTCTCCGCATGGCCACCGAGGATCAGGGTGCCGCCCTGGTCGATGGCGATGGTGCCGTTGCCCTCGATGCTGCCGGCAACATGGAGGCTGCCGCCGCTCAGGGTGAGCTTGTCACCTTTCCAGAGATGGGCGCTGGCGAAGGTCGCGACCGCGGCGGCGGCGATCGTCACGGTGGCACTCCCGCCGGCCGCCTCCGCCGTGCCGCCGACGGCGAGGCTCTTGCCGGTCAGCGCCGAGCCGGCACCGGTCAGGGTGAGCTTGCCGGTCGAACCGGCTTCGGCGGCGATCTCGACGGTGCCGCCGGCTTTGGTCGCGGTGGCCGTCGCGCCGCCGCTGATCGTGAGCGTGCCGACGCCCGCGCCGCCGACCTCGAGCGTGCCGAACTTCAGGGTCGTGGCCGCCGCCGCCGTCGCCGTCGCGCCACCCGCGAAGGTGACCGAGCCGCTCGATCCGGCGGCTTCGCCGAGCGTCAGCGTGTTGGTCACGGAGACGGCGCTGCCGCCTTTCGCGCTCAGCGAGGCGAAGCCCTGGTCGCCGACCGCGAGGTTGCCGCTGACGATGAGGCGGCCGGCGGTGTCGAGGCTGACGGTGTCGGCGGTCTTGCCGACCGCGGTCGCGATCTCGGCGCTTTTCGCGGTGAGCGTGGCGCCGTCGGTGATCTTGATCGAGCCTTTGCCATGGGCCCCGGCGTCGAGGCTCTTCAGCACCATCCGGGTGCCCTGGCCGTCGAGCGTCACGCTGCCGCTCGCGCCGGCCTTCTCGCCGAGAGCCAGCGTCACCGCCTGCTTGGCCGAACCGACCGCGGCCCCGCCGTCCAGGACAAGCGTGCCGGAGCCGCCTTCGCCGACGGTCAGCGTTCCGGCAAAGGACAGGGAGCTGCCGTGGAGCGTCAGCGCGCCGGAGCCGCCCTTCTCCTCGCCGACGACGATGCTGGCGCCGCCGACCGAGACGGCGGAGGCATCCGCGACCAGGGTGCCCTTGCCGCCGCCGCCGACGACGAGCTTTGCCCCCACCGTGAGCGATCCGGCGCCATCGCCAGCGGTGCCGTCGCCGAGCGCGACGGTTCCGCTGCCGCCCTTGGCCTCGCCGATGGCGGTGGCGCCGCTGCTCGTCAGGCTGCCGCCGTGGCCGGCCTCGACCAGCGCCTTGCCCGAGCCGCCGATCGTCAGCGTCGCCGCCGTCCAGCCCGCGTTGTCGAGCTGGACCTCGCCTTCGCTTTTCGCGGCACTCGCGACCTCGCCGGTCCCCGACGTCGTGACGGTGCCGCCGGTCGCGAAGAGCTGGGCATAGCCCTTTTCGCCGACGGTCAGGTTGCCGGCGTCGAGCGTGCCGTTGGTGCCGACGGTGACGATCCGGATATTCTGGGTGTGGAGGCCGGTGGTGCCGTCGATCTTGCCGCCGGCCGGTGCGGCGGCGCCGGCGATCTCCAGCGTGCCGGCGGTCACCGCGCCCTTGTTGGCAACGCCGAGAGACGCCTTGCCGGCCTCGCCGACCGTCAGCGTGTCGGTCACGTCGAGCGTCGCATGCGCGCCCTTGACGATGACCGCGCCCTGGCTCTGCTTGAGCGACTTGCCGCTGCCGCTGCTCTCGGTGCCGATGGCGAGCGACCCCGCCGTCGCCGCCCCGCCGGCGCTGATGGTGAGCGAGCCGTGGCCCTTCTCGCCGAACGTCGCCGCCCCGGTGACCGCGAGCCTCGCTTCCGTGTGCGAGGTCTTGCCGTATCCGACGGTGACGGTGCCGTTCGCACCGTTCTCCGCGCCGGCGGTCAGCGTCGTCGCCTTCACCCGGCTCCCGCCATAGATGTCGATTTCGCCGGTGCCGCTCTCGCCGACCGTGACGGCGCCCGCCACAGTCAAGGTCCCGCCGGACGCATCGGAACTGCTGCCGGCGTTGAAAAGGCCGACGCCGACGCTTCCACTGGAGCCCTTCGCAGCGGCGATCACGAGGGTCGCCACCGATGCCGCGGCGCTCGTATTGATGTTGACGAATGCGGTCCCCTTCTCGCCGGCCGTCAGCGTTGCAAGCGAGGCCTGCGCACCATCTCTGACCGTCATGTTTCCCGTGCCGGCCTCGCCGAGCGTCACCGGGCCGCTGGCGTCGAGCTGCGAACCCGCCCCATCGACGAAAAGGGTGCCGCTCGTTCCGGCCTTGGCGCCGGCCACCACCGTCGAAACGCTCGCCGTACCACCGTCCTCGACCTTGATCTCGCCGCCCGCCGCCTTGCCGAGGGTCAGCGTCCCGGTGAGGCTGATGGTGCCGCCGTCCGCATCAAGGCCAGGGTCCGAGACATCAGCCGTGTCGACAACGACGGCGCCGGCGACCTTCAGGGTGGCTCCGGCCTCGCTCGTCACCACGGGCGCGATAGTTGCGGAACTTACGATGGAAAGACCATCTTGAAGGCTTAGCGTGCCGCCGCCGGTCGCGCCGCTGCCGGACAGGGTATCCTTCCCGACATTGATCACGCCGCCGAGACCGACAGTGGCTGCTCCGGTGACAGTCACGTGGCTGCCGGAGGCGATGTCCATGGCGTCGGTTTCGGTCTCGTCGCTGGCGCCGACCGTGAGCGACCCCGTCGTCACGGTGCCGCCGTCGGCCAGAAAGCTCGCTCCGCCTTGCGTGTCGCTATGAAGGGTGATCGCCGGAACGTCGAGGCTGCCGCCGCTGATGGTGAGGCCGGAGCCGCCGAGGCTGGCAGCATGGACGGCACCGCCTTTGATGATCGCACCGTTCAGCGTACCGACCTGGACCGTGCCGCCGTCGATCTCCCCACCGCTGAAGGTGCCTGAAACGGTGAGACTGCCGCTGACGACGTTGACGAATTCAGCCGACGCCGCTTTCACCGTCCCGGTGATGAACGATGCATTTTGGGTGCCCTCAAGATCGCCGGTGACGGTGAGGGAGCCCGCCAGCGTTCCGCTGAGGCCGAGTTGCGCGACCGTTTGACCGTCCCCGGTGACGGTCCCCGAGGTGGCAAGTGAAGCGCTATCGCCAGGCCCGGGTACCGTTCCTCGATCGGTGGGGGCACCCGGAGGAGGATTGAGCATCACCCAATTTTCGCCGTCCCCGAAATCGCCGCCCTGAGCCCCGGTCCCGCCGACAGGGGACCACCTGAAGCCTGCCATCGCCCCTCTCCGTTGATCGGCGCATCCGTGCGAGCGAACGTCGCTTTACACCGACGAAGCGACAGGAGCCATGATATTTCGAACAGGTCACAAATGCCAAAAATCGGTGCGTTACCTTAGAGTTGCCTTAGGCAGCAAGCATACGCGAACGACGGGTGGATCGGTGCGCGGCGGTGGCCAGGCGAGCTGAAAGGTCGCGACCTCGACGGCGGGTTGGGGCTGTCGGCCGCGGGGCAGGACACGACGGCGCCGTAGAAATCTGCGGCGTCACGACCAAGGCCACGGTCATAGCCCGCTCTCAAGCCAATCTTCGGCTTCGTCATCGCCCAATGGGACTCACCGGCCCCGACGGGTGGATCGCGCGAGCGAACGTCGCTGTACATCCAGGGGGTTATGACATTTTGAATAGAGCACAAATGCCTAAATCGCTGCATCGCCCAGGTTGCCTTAAGGCGGGAAGCATTGGGCCTCTGGGTTCGGCCTGCTCAAGTCCCCCTAGACCTGGACTGAAGGGGATCTACCGAAAGGTCTTTCCCATTTGTCTCCACGGGGCTAGCTCGGGAGGCGAGCCGCCTTCGCTGACCAGATAGACGCCCCGGGCTGAACGGACGACATCCGCTTTCGTCGATCAATGCGGGCGGGTGGTGCTGGGCTTTCTTCCAAAGGCGCACATGGACCGGATGAACATGCCGGCCGAAATCTTCACCCC
>DASZVN010000131.1:0-18735 GCA_035547055.1 Hyphomicrobiales bacterium | reverse complement strand
CAATCCAATGCGGCTCTACGACTTCACGAACTGACGCCTTGCGCGCCGTAGGGTGGGCATCGGCAACGCCGATGCCCACGGCGACGCGGGTTGGCCCGCGTTGCGACTCTCCTGATGCGAAAGTCGGGAAGGCCCGACTTTGGTCTGGCGCCGGACGCGGGCAACGCCTCCGCGTTGCCCGCCCTACAAGCTTCGCTCGTCATGGCGGGGCCGCAATCGGGCTTGGGCAGATCGCGCAGACTTATTGCGCCCCGGCCATCCACGACTTCTTCACCGCAATGCCGGAAACTCGTGGCTGCGCCCCGGCCCAAGGCCGGGCACGACGAGCGGCACGGGCCACTTTCTCCTGCCTCTCCGCGGGTTCGCTTGACGGGCGGGAGGGGCTGCCGTAAGCACCGCGCACTCGCGCGGGCCCGGCCCGTTCGGGGGGTGTAGCTCAGTTGGTTAGAGCGCCGGCCTGTCACGCCGGAGGTCGCGGGTTCGAGCCCCGTCACTCCCGCCACTTCCCCTGAATTCACCACCTCTCCGCCATGTCCGAACCCGATCCGGGCATTCCACGACGTCGCGGCGTGTTCCGGGGACCGCCGGGACACGTCCGGCCCTGACGTTCCCTACCCCGCCAGCGCGCGGCTCCTGGCGGCGGCGGCGCGAACGGCACGCTCCAGGAGCGGAGCGAGACCCTCGCCCGACATCAGCACCTCCAGCGCCGCGGCGGTGGTGCCGCCCGGCGAGGTGACGGCGCGGCGGAGCGCCTCGGCGCTCTCCTCGGACCGTTCGAGCAGCGCGCCGGAGCCGGCGACCGTCGCCCGCGCCAGCCGCTCGGCCAGCGCGGGGACAAGACCGGCGGCGATGCCGGCCCTGGCGAGGCTCTCGGCGAGGAGAAAGACGTAGGCGGGGCCCGAGCCCGAGACCGCGGTCACGGCGTCCATCAGCGCCTCGTCGTCGATCCAGGCGAACTCCCCGGTCGCAGCGAGCAGCGCCTCGGCCTTCGCCCGCGCCGCGGGCGCGACATGGGCGTTGGCGACCGCGACCGTGATGCCGCGGCCGATCGCCGCCGGGGTGTTCGGCATCGCCCGGACGACGGCGGTGCCGGCGGGCAGCCCGCGGGCGAGGCCGGCCAGCGTCTTGCCGGCAAGGATCGAGACCACCAGCGTGCCGGCCGCGATCTCCTGCGCGATCAGCGGGCGCGCCTCGTCGAGCATCTGCGGCTTGATCGCGAGCACCAGCACGGCGGGCGCGGCCGGCGCCGGCGGGTTCAGCGCGATGCGCTGCGCCTCGACCAGCTCGCGCACCTCGGCCGGCGGGGCCGGGTCTCGCACCACCACCGACGCCGGGTCGAGGCCGAGCTTCAGCCAGCCGTTGAGCAGCGCGCCGCCCATCTTGCCGGCTCCGAACAGCACCAGCCGGCCGCCGAGGGCGAGGCCGGGCGGCGTCGAGGCCTCGGCGCCGCTCACGGCTCGTCCTGCACCGGCGCCGGCGGGGCGGCGCCACCCGCCTCGCCCGTGCCGAGCCTCGCCTCCAGCGCCGCCAGCCGCGCCGCGAGCCGCTCGTTCTCCGCGCGGGCCAGCGCCGCCATCTCGCGCACCGCCTCGAATTCCTCGCGGCGCACGAGGTCGAGCTCGCCGAGGATGCGCTCGGCCTGGTCGCGTACGATGGTGTCGACCTCGCGGCGCATGCTGTCGGCGACGCCGACGGCGTCCTCCATCAGCTTGCCGAGGCCATCGAACAGCCGTCCGCCGGTCTGGGGCATGCCCTGTCTCCTTCGCCTGCCGGCCGACACTTGACGGCGGCGGCGGGGCGGACGCAAGTCCCGGCCATGCCGTTCCTTCCGGTGATCGCCTTCCCGATGATCGACCCGGTCGCGCTCCAGCTCGGGCCGCTCGCGATCCGCTGGTACGCGCTCGCCTACATCGCCGGGCTCCTGATCGGCTGGTGGGTGACGCGCCGGGAGGTGTCGCGGCCGGCGCTGTGGGGCCGCCAGCCGCCGATCGAGCCGGCGGCGATCGACGACCTCCTGGTGTGGATGGCGCTCGGCGTCGTCCTCGGCGGCCGCATCGGCTACGTGCTGTTCTACAACCTGCCGTTCTATGCCGGCCACCCGCTCAAGGCGCTCGAGATCTGGCAGGGCGGCATGTCGTTCCACGGCGGGCTGCTCGGCTCGGTCGTCGCCATGGCGCTGTTCGCCCGGTCCCGGCGAGCGCCGCTCCTGCCGATCTTCGACCTGGTCGCAACCGTCGTGCCGATCGGGCTGTTCTTCGGCCGCATCGCCAATTTCATCAACGGCGAGCTGTGGGGCCGGGTCACCGACGTGCCGTGGGCGATGGTCTTCCCCCACGCCGGGCCGCTGCCGCGCCATCCGAGCGAGCTCTACGAGGCCGGGATGGAGGGCCTGATCCTGTTTGCCATCCTGATGGCGCTGGTGCGATTCGGCGGCCTTCGGCGTCCCGGGCTGGTCGCGGGCACCTTCCTCGCCGGCTACGGCATCTTCCGCATCGTCGGCGAGACCTTTCGCGAGCCGGACGTCCAGATCGGCTTCCTCTGGCAGGGCGTGACGATGGGCATGGTGCTGTCGGCACCGATGGTCCTGGTCGGGCTCGGCGTCGTCGCGTGGTCCCTCCGCCGCACCGCTGCGGCCAAGCCGGCGGAATGAGGCCGGCGATCCACGGCGCCTCTTGCAGGGCGGGGCAGGCTTCGCTTGCCCACCTCGACCCGGGCTTGCCCGTGTTGACCACGAGACATGCGCAAGTCGGGCAGGCCCGACCTGCGTCGTGGGCATCGGCAAGCCGATGCCCACCCTGCGGTGTCGGCGCCCGATGACTCCGGTCGAGGCGGAGCTGCGCCGGCTGATCGCGGCCGACGGGCCGCAGCCGGTGGCGCGGCTGATGGCGCTCGCCAACGCCCACTACTACGCGACGTGCGATCCCTTCGGCGCAGCGGGCGACTTCGTGACGGCGCCCGAGATCAGCCAGATCTTCGGCGAGCTGGTCGGCCTGTGGGCGGCGGCGGTGTGGCAAGCGATGGGCGCGCCCGACCCGGTGCTCCTGGTCGAGCTCGGCCCCGGCCGCGGCACGCTGATGGCGGATGCGCTCCGCGCCGCCAAGGTGGTGCCGGCCTTCCGCCGCGCCGCGCAGGTCCACCTCGTCGAGACCAGCCCGACGCTCCGCGATCTTCAGGCGAAGACGCTGGGATCGAGCGGGGTTGCGCCGGCCTGGCACGCCGATCTCTCCGCCTTGCCTGAAGGACCCACGATCGTCATCGCCAACGAGTTCTTCGACGCCCTGCCGATCCACCAGT
The DNA here is from genome assembly GCA_035547055.1 of Hyphomicrobiales bacterium. Taxonomy (GTDB): domain Bacteria; phylum Pseudomonadota; class Alphaproteobacteria; order Rhizobiales; family Methylopilaceae; genus DASZVN01. Next base: position 15,441 of record DASZVN010000131.1, on the reverse strand, counting down.
TCGTCGCCGCCGCGGACGGCTGGCGCGAGCGCGTCGTCGGCCTCGGCGCGGACGGCGCGCTCGCCTTCGGCCTGTCGCCGCCGCTGCCGATCCCGCCGGCGGCGGCCGGGCGCGCGGACGGCGGCAGCCTGGTCGAGGTGTCTTTCGCCGCCCGCCGCGTGATGCAGGACCTCGCCCAGCGCCTCACGGCGCAGGGCGGCGCGGCGCTCGTCATCGACTATGGCTACGCTGCGGGCGGCGGCGACACGCTGCAGGCGCTGCGCAGCCATCGCTTCGCCGACCCCCTGGCCGATCCCGGCGAGGCCGACCTCACCGCCCATGTTGATTTCGGGGCGCTGGCCCGCGCCGCCAAAGCGGCCGGCGCCACGGTCCACGGGCCGGTCAGCCAGCGTGACTTCCTACTGGCGCTCGGTATCGAGATCCGCGCCGCCCTCCTCGCCAAGGCCCGCGGCGCGGACCCGGCCACGATCGCCGCCGCCGCGGCGCGGCTGGTCGATCCGGCACCGACCGGGATGGGCACGCTGTTCAAGGCGATGGCGGTGACCGACCCCAGCTTGCCGCCGCCGCCGGCCTTCGGCACCATCGCCGCCGGATCGGAGCCGCCCGCGCCGTGATTCCCGCCGTCACCAGCCCTGCCCTCGCCCTGCCCGGCATCGCCCACGCCTTCTTCACGCGGGACGGCGGCGTGTCGACGGGCGTCTATGCCAGCCTGAACGGCGGCCGCGGCTCGGACGACGACCCGGCTGCGGTGGCCGAGAACCGCGCGCGGATGGCCGCGGCGCTCGGCGTTGCGCCGGGCCGCTTCGCGACGCCCTACCAGGTGCACTCGGCGGTCGCGGTGGACACCGCCGCCGCCTGGCCGGACGCCGCCGCGGCGCCGCGGGCCGATGCCGTCGCCACCCGCACCCGAAGGCTGGCGGTCGGCGTCACGGTGGCCGATTGCGGCCCGATCCTCCTCGCCGACGCCGGAGCCGGCGTCGTCGCCGCCGCCCATGCCGGCTGGAAGGGCGCGTTCGGCGGCGTCATCGAGGCGGCCCTCGCGAAGATGGAGGCCCTCGGCGCCCGCCGCGCCGACACCGTCGCCGTGCTCGGCCCCTGCATCCGCCAGCCGAGCTACGAGGTCGGCGCCGAGTTCGTGGAGCGCTTCGCCGCGGCCGACCCGGCCAACGGGCGCTTCTTCGCCCCGGCCGCGCGGCCGGGCCACGCCCTGTTCGACCTCGGCGGCTACGTCGTCGCCCGCCTCCGCGCCGCCGGCGTCGGTACCGTCGCCGATCTCGGGCTCGACACCTATGCCGAGCCCGAGCGCTTCTTCTCCTACCGCCGCACCACTCACCGCGGCGAGGCCGACTACGGCCGCCTCATCGCCGCCATCGCGTTGGTGCCGTGACGGCCAGGCCTGCCGTCGCGGGCCACGCGTCATTGCGAGCGAAGCGAAGCAATCCAGGGCAACAAGCGCCAGCGCCTGCGGCCTCTGGATTGCTTCGTCGCTTCGCTCCTCGCAATGACGGCAATCCCATCGAAGGTCGCTATTCCCAGCTCAGCGCCCCGCCGGATTGGTATTCGGTCACCCGGGTCTCGAAGAAGTTCTTCTCCTTCTTGAGGTCGATCGCTTCCGACATCCACGGGAACGGGTTCTCGGCGGGCGGGAACGGCGGCTTCAGCCCGAGCTGGGCGGCGCGGCGGTTGGCGATGAAGCGCATGTATTCTTCGCAGAGGCCGGCGTTCAGGCCGAGGAAGCCGTTCGGCATGGTATCGCGGCCGTAGGCAGCCTCGAGCGCGGCGCCCTCGCGCAGCATCGCGCGCACCTCCTCCTGGAAGTCCGGCGTCCACAGATGCGGGTTCTCGATCCGGATCTGGTTGATGACGTCGATGCCGAAGTTCAGGTGGATGGATTCGTCGCGCAGGATGTACTGGTACTGCTCGGCGATGCCGATCATCTTGTTGCGCCGGCCGAGCGCCAGGATCTGGGCGAAGCCGGTGTAGAACCACATGCCCTCGAAGACGACGTAGAACGCCACGAGATCGCGCAGGAAGGCTTGGCCGCCCGCGGGCGTCGCGGTCTCCGCCGCAGGGTCGGCGAGATGGCGGGTATGCGCGATCGCCCAGGCCGCCTTGGCGGTGATCGAGGGCACCTCGCGATACATGTTGTAGAGCTCGCCGGCGTCGAGGCCGAGGCTCTCGACGATGTACTGGAAGGTGTGGGTGTGCACCGCCTCCTCGAAGGCCTGGCGCAGGAGGTATTGCCGGCACTCGGGGTTGGTCACGCGGCGGTAGATCGCGAGCACGATGTTGTTCGCGACCAGCGATTCCGAGGCGGCGAAGAAGCCGAGGTTGCGCTTGACCATGCGCCGCTCGTCGGCGGTGAGGCCGGCGGGCGACTTCCACAGCGCGATGTCGGCCTGCATCGACACCTCGGTCGGCATCCAGTGGTTGGTGCAGGCGGCGAGGTATTTCTCCCAGGCCCAGCGATATTTCAGCGGCAATAGCTGGTTCACGTCGGCGCGGGCGTTGATCATCGCCTTGTCGCCGACCGCGACCCGCCCGCCCGCGCGGTCGATCGGATCGACGGCGGAGACGGGCGCGTCCTCGACGAGCGCGGCAAAGGCGATGGGCTTGGCGAAGGCGGGGTCGGACCAGTCGAGCATAAGGTGTCTCCGAGGCGGAGGCCGTCATGGCCGGGCTCGTCCCGGCCATCCACGACGTCCTTCTGATGAATCAGCGTTCAACTCGTGGATGCCGGGCCTGGGCCGGGCATGACGGAGGCCGCTTCGCAGGGTGGGCATCGGCAACGCCGAGGCCGATGTCTGGCGTCGACGCGGGCATGCCGCGCATGCCTACCCTACAAACCGCGCAACTCGACCTCTCCCCGCCAGCGGGGAGAGGTAAGAGGCGTCGCGCTACTGGCAGGCCTCGCAGTCGGGGTCGTCGATGGCGCAGGCCAAGGGCACGGCGGCGGCCACCGCGTTGAGGCGGCCGTCGGTGCCGTTCAGGGTCGATTTCTCGACCGCCGTCGCGGCGCGGGCGCGGAGGTAATAGGTCGTCTTCAGCCCCTTGCGCCACGCCAGGCGGTAGAGTTCGTCGAGCGCCCGCCCCGACGGCGCGGCCATGTAGAGGTTCAGCGACTGCGACTGGTCGATCCATTTCTGCCGCCGCGCCGCCGCCTCGACCAGCCAGCGCGGCTCGATCTCGAAGGCGGTGGCGTAGAGCGCCTTGAGGTCGGCCGGCACGCGATCGATCGGGCCGAGGCTGCCGTCGAAATATTTGAGGTCGGCGACCATCACCTCGTCCCACAGGCCGCGGGTCGCGAGGTCCTTCACCAGCGCGGCGTTCACCACCGTGAAGTCGCCCGACATGTTCGATTTGACATAGAGGTTCTGGTAGGCCGGCTCGATCGACTGGCTGACGCCGCAGATGTTCGAGATCGTCGCCGTCGGCGCGATCGCCATGACGTTGGAATTGCGCATCCCGGCCGTGCGCACCCGCTCGCGCAGCCCGTCCCAGTCGAGCCGGGCGGTGCGGTCGACCTCGACCGGGGCGCCGCGCGCCTCCTCCATCATGGCGATCGAGTCGAGCGGCAGGATGCCCCGGCTCCACAGCGAGCCGTCGAAGCTGGCATAGCGGCCGCGCTCGGCGGCAAGCGACGCGGAGGCGGCGATGGCGTGGAAGGCGATCGCCTCCATGCTCTCGTCGGCGAAGGCGGCGGCCTCCTCGCTGCCGTAGGGGATGCGCAGCGCCTGCAGCGCATCCTGGAAGCCCATCAGGCCGAGGCCGACCGGGCGGTGGCGGAGGTTCGAGCGCCGCGCCTCGGGGATGGTGTAGAAATTCACGTCGATCACGTTGTCGAGGAAGCGCATCGCCGTCGCGACCGTCCGCGCCAGCTTTTCGCCGTCGAGCCCGCCGTCCGCGACATGCGCCATCAGGTTGACCGAGCCGAGATTGCAGACTGCGACCTCGTCGCGCGCGCTGTTCAGTGTGATCTCGGTGCAGAGGTTCGAGGAGTGCACCACCCCGACATGGCCCTGCGGCGAACGGATGTTGCAGGGATCCTTGAACGTGATCCAAGGGTGGCCTGTCTCGAACAGCATGGTCAGCATGCGCCGCCACAGCTCCATTGCCCGCACTCGGCGGAAGACCTTGACCTCGCCGCGCGCGGCCTTCTCCTCCAGGGCCTCGTAGGCCGCCGCGAACGAAGTCCCGGTCTTGTCGTGCAGCTCGGTCGCCTCGTCGGGCGAGAACAGGGTCCACGCGGCGTCGGCCTCGACCCGCTGCATGAACAGGTCCGGCACCCAGTTGGCGGTGTTCATGTCGTGGGTGCGGCGGCGGTCGTCGCCGGTGTTTTTCCTGAGGTCGAGGAACTCCTCGATGTCGATGTGCCAGGTCTCGAGATAGGCGCACACCGCGCCCTTGCGCTTGCCGCCCTGGTTGACGGCGATCGCGGTGTCGTTCGCGACCTTGAGGAACGGCACCACGCCCTGGCTCTCGCCGTTGGTGCCCTTGATGTGGGCGCCGAGCCCACGCACCGGCGTCCAGTCGTTGCCGAGCCCGCCGGAATATTTGGCGAGAAGCGCGTTGTCGCGGATCGCCTTGAAGATGCCGTCGAGCTCGTCGGGCACGGTGGTGAGGAAGCACGACGAGAGCTGCGGGCGGAGCGTGCCGGCGTTGAACAGCGTCGGCGTCGAGGCCATGAAGTCGAACGACGACAGGAGGTCGTAGAACGCGATCGCGCGGGCCTCGCGGTCGATCTCGTTCAGCGCGACGCCCATCGCGACGCGCATGAAGAAGGCCTGCGGCCGCTCGAACCGGACGCCGCCGGAATGGAGAAGATAGCGGTCGTAGAGGGTCTGCAGCCCGAGATACTGGAACTGGAGGTCGCGCTCCGGCTTCAGCGCCGCGGCGAGACGGGCTAGGTCGAAGCGGCCGAGCTCCGGATCGAGCCGCTCGGCGGCGATTCCGGCCTTCACGTAGGCCAGAAAATAGTCGGCGTACCCGGCCGACCTGGCCTCATCGCCGAACACGAAGCCGTCGGCTTCGCGCGTGAGCCGCGCGAGCAGGAGGCGGGCGCTGACATAGGAGTAGTCGGGCTGGCGTTCGACTAGGCTGCGGGCGGCGAGGATCAGGGCCTGCGCCAGCTCGGCCTCGGCGATGCCGTCGTAGAGGCCCTGCCGCGCCGCGGCGAGCACGGCGTCGGCCGAGACGCCGTCGAGCCCGGCGCAGGCGGCCGCGACGGTCGCGGCGAGCGCCGCCTCGTCGAGCGGCGCCAGCGTGCCGTCGTCGCGGCGCAGCCTGAGGGCCGGGGCGGCGACCGCGGCGGTGGCCTCCGCCTTCCGCCGCGCCGCGGCGCGCTCCTCGCGGTAGAGCACATAGGCGCGCGCGACCTTGTGATGGCCGCCGCGCATCAAGGCGAGCTCGACCTGGTCCTGGATGTCCTCGATCGGCAGCGCCGGGCGCGCCTCGCCGCCGCGGGTGAGCGCCGCGGCCACCTGGGCGGTCAGCGCCTCCACGGTCTCGTGGACGCGGCGCGAGGCCGCCGCGCTGCCGCCCTCGACGGCGAGGAAGGCCTTGGTCATGGCCACCGCGATCTTCATGGGATCGAACGGCGTCACCGCGCCGTTGCGACGGATGACCGACAGGCCGGGCATGGCCGGCGGCGCGGTCGTTGCGCTGGCGGGCGCCTGGGCCCGCGGCACGGATGTGCGAGCGGCTTCAGCGGTGGAAGGAGAAATCGACATCGGCAGACCCCTTTGCTTCAGGGGCTTGGGCCGAGTGGACGCTGGCGGATGCGCCGGGCGGCACGCCCGGCGGCAGGAGCAAGCGGCCGCCGGGGCACCCCGCCCGAGGACGTTACGATGTCGCGGCAGGTCTCCTGGCTCGCGGGTCGCCGCGGTCCACCTGGCCTTCCCGGCGCGAGCGCCAGTGACCGTGGGCGGCGGGCCGCTGTCCGCTTACAGTTGCGGGGGCAGCCCCGGCTTTGGCCTCAGCCGCACCGGGTTCCCTCTTAGCTCCCGAGCCTCGACTCGGAAGAACCGTGACACCTGATTTGGTATCAAATCCCGCCCGACTGTCAATATATAGTGGAAACTATCAAGGCGGGCACCGGCTCGCCGATGCCCGCCCCTCCGCGAGAATAGTCGTGGATGGCCGGGACGAGCCCGGCCATGGCGGGCCGTCAGGCCTGGGCCGCGTCGCGCTTCTCGGCGTGCTGCCAGCGCGCGACGAACCCGGCGACGGCGGCGCCGAGGATCGGCGCGACCCAGAACAGCCAGAGCTGGCCGATATACTCCCCGCCGGCGAACAGCGCCGGCCCGGTCGCCCGCGCAGGGTTCACCGAGGTGTTGGTGATCGGGATCATCACGAGGTGGATCAGCGTGAGGCAGAGGCCGATCGGGATGCCGGCGAAGCCCACCGCCGCGCCCTTCGAGGTGCACCCGAGGATGACGAACAGGAAGAAGAAGGTGCCGATGGCCTCGGCCAGGAAGCAGGCGCCGAGGCCGTATTTGCCGGGGCTCAGCGCGCCATAGCCGTCGGAGGCGAAGGCACCGGGCGTCCAGCCGGCCTTGCCGCTGGCGATCACGTAGAGCACCGCCGCGGCGACGATCGCGCCGACCACCTGGGCGATGATGTAGGGGATGACGTCGACGCCCTTGAAGCGACCGCCGGCCCACAGCCCGATCGTGACCGCACAGTTGAAATGGCCCCCGGAGATGTGGCCGACCGCGTAGGCCATCGTCAGCACGGTCAGGCCGAAGGCCAGCGCGACGCCGAGAAAGCCGACCCCGAGGCCGGGAAAGGCCGCGGCGAAGATCGCCGTGCCGCAGCCGCCGAACACCAGCCAGAACGTGCCGAAGAATTCCGCCCCGAGCCTGCGCGAGAGATCCATGTAGTCCTCCACGAGCTTACCACGCCGGGGAAGCTAGCAGGATTCGCGGCCGGACAAGCGTTCTACGGACTACGGCCGGGGAAAGTGGCCGGGACGGGCCCGGCCGCGGCCGCCGAGTCTACGGCTGCGCTTCGGCCAGCGCGGGCTCGCGGATGAAGACGCCCTGGGCGCGGAGCGCCTTCTGCAGCGCGGCGATGTCGACCTTGCGCGGCTGCACGCCCTGCGCGACCGCGAGCGCCGCGGCGACGCCGGCGGCTTGGCCGGTCAGCCAGCACTGCGGGATCTCGCGCATGAAGCCGTGGGAGTTGGCGTCGCACGAGATATGGCGGCCGCAGGCGAGCAGGCCGTCGAGCCGCGCCGGCACCAGGCAGCCATAGGGCACCGAGATCGACGGGAATTTCGGCGACACCGACGGGCTGACGGCGACCTCGTCGGCGAACGGCACCCCGGCGCTCCACTGGCCGCGCTCGATGCGGCCGGTGCCGACGAGCCGCCGCGTGTGGCGCACGCCGAGCTGCGGCGCGCTCTCGAGCATGTAGGCCTGCTCGAAGCCCGGCGCGTGGGCGCGGAAGAAGTCGCAATGGCTCTGCATGAAGCGGTGCGAGCGGATCTCGACCTCGGTCATCTCGTCGACGTCGAGCGCCGAGAGGCCGGTCTGGCGCGGGCCGAGGAACAGGGCGATGTCGTTGCGCCAGGAGACATAGGGCGTCTGGAAGAAGCCGAGCTCGGCGCGGCCCTGCTGGTTGAAGGCGGCGAAGCCGTCCGTATCGTCGCGGCGGAAGGCGAGCCAGCGCTCCATGTCGACCCCGCCCAGCATGAAGGCGGTGTTCATGGCGTGGTGGGTGTCGGCCTCCTCGATGTCGCTGTCGAACTCGGCGCCGGCGCGGGCGAAGATGTCGCCGTCGCCAGTCGCGTCGACCACCACCTTGGCCATCAGCGCCTGGCGACCGCCCTTGCTCTCGAACAGCACGCCGGAGACGCGCCCGTCCTCGACGATCGGCAGCGCCGCCCAGCCATGGAAGACGAGCCGGACGCCGGCCTCGATCAGCATTTCCTGGGAGATCAGCTTGAGCCGCTCGGGATCGATCGTCGGCGCCCAGGTCACGACGCCGTGGCGGGCCGAGGTGCGTTGCGCCCAGTAGGCCGCCAGCGCCGGGTCGCGCGACCCCCAGACGCCGGGCTCGGGCCCGGCGACGCCCTCGCGCGGGAAGCGGGCGAGCACGTCCTCGGCGAAGCCGCGGATGACCAGCCTGCCGTCCCAGTCGGTCATGCGGTCGATCCAGATCACGAGACCGCCGGTCGAGAGCCCGCCGAGATGGTTGTAGCGCTCCAGCAGGACGACGTCCGCGCCGGCCCGCGCCGCGGCATAGGCGGCGGCGCTGCCCGAGGGCCCGCCGCCGACCACCAGCACGTCGCAGCGATGGTAGACCGGCACGTCGCGCGCCGGCTCGCGGTGGACGCCGTGGCCGTTGCGCGGCGGCATGATGCGGCTCTTGGCCTCGAACAGGTCGGAGGTGAGGAGGCGCTCCGCCGTCTGGGTAACGCTGCGGACCTTGGGGGCGTCGGGCTCGGACATTGGGACCTCAACGTGCGTCGTGGCGGCGAACAGGGAACAGGCGCGGGCCTTGCCGCCACATTACCGCGGCGCGGCGGCGCGGGCGAGGCGGTCGTTGATCGCCTCGCCGAGCCCGTCCGCCGGCACCGGGCCGACCGCGATCACCGCGGCGCCGCTGGCGTCGAGCGCGCGGAGGTGGCCGAACAGGTTGGCCGCCGCCTCGGCGAGGTCGCCTCCAGGGCTGAGGTCGAGCACCGCCGATCTGCTGCCGGCATCTGCCGGCACACCCGCAAAGCGGAGGATCGCCTCCGCAGATCGCGCATCCGTCGCACCGAGGCGCAGCCGCGCCCGCGGCGCGTAGTGCGAGGGCAGCATCCCCGGCGCTTGCGGCGCGCCCTCCTTGGCCGGCGGGCTGGCAAGCGGACGTCCGAGCACCCGTTCGACCTCGGCCCGCGCGATGCCGCCGGGGCGGAGCAGCCGCGGCCGGCCGTCGCCGAGACAGGCGACGATCGTCGACTCGACGCCGACCGTCGTCGGGCCACCGTCGAGCACGAGGTCGATCCGGCCGTCGAGATCGGCCACGACATGGTCGGCCGCCGTCGGGCTGACGCGGCCGGAACGGTTGGCCGAGGGCGCCACGATCGGGCCGCCGAACGCGGCCAGCAGCGCCTGCGCCACCGGATGGGCCGGCACCCGGAGCGCCACGGTGTCGAGCCCGGCGCGGGCGAGGAGCGCGACCGTGCAGCCAGTTGCCGCCGGCACCACCAGCGTCAGCGGGCCCGGCCAGAACGCGGCGGCAAGGCGCGCGGCGTCGGCATCGAAGCGGCCCTGGCGCGCGGCCGCTCCGGCATCGGGAAGATGGGCGATCAGCGGGTTGAAGCGCGGCCGGCCCTTGGCAGCGTAGAGCGCGGCGATCGCCTCGCCGTCGGCGGCGTCGGCGCCCAGACCGTAGACCGTCTCGGTCGGGAAGGCGACGAGGCCGCCGCGTCGCAGCACCGCCGCGGCCGCGGCGATCGTTTCGGGCATTGCCGCGAGCCGCCGCGTCGGCCGCGCCGCGGGTGCGTCTTTGCCGGAAGCGTCGCGCGCCTTAAGGTCTTGCGTCACGCCCGCTTCAAGACCGGCCGCCGCGGCCCTGTCAAGCGCGGGCCGGGAGGCCGCCGATGTCGCTGAAGGGCCGGACGTTGTTCATCACCGGGGCGTCGCGCGGCATCGGCCTCGCCGTCGCCCGCCGCGCCGCCGCCGACGGCGCCAATGTCGCGATCGCGGCGAAGACCGCGGCGCCGCACCCCAAGCTCGCCGGCACGATCTTCACCGCCGCCGCCGAGATCGAGGCCGCCGGCGGCCGCGCCCTGCCCCTCCAGGTCGACATCCGGGACGACGCCCAGGTCGCCGCGGCCATCGAGGAGACGGCGAGGGCCTTCGGCGGCATCGACATCGTCGTGAACAACGCGAGCGCCATCAACCTGTCGCCCGCCGCCGCGATCGAGATGAAGCGCTTCGACCTGATGCACCAGGTCAACGCCCGCGCGACCTTCCTGGTCTCGAAGCTCGCGATCCCGCACCTCGCGCGGTCCGGGAACCCGCACATCCTGATGATGTCGCCGCCGCTCGACATGCAGGAGAAATGGTTCGCGCCGCATACCGCCTACACCATGGCGAAGTTCGGCATGAGCATGGTCGCGCTCGGCCTCGCCGGCGAGCTCCGCCCGCGCGGCATCGCGGTCAACACGCTGTGGCCGCGCACGGTGATCGCCACCGCGGCGGTGCAGAACCTTCTCGGCGGCGATGCCGCGATGCGGGCGAGCCGGACGCCCGAGATCCTGGCCGATGCGGCCTACCGCATCTTCCTCAAGCCGTCGCGGGAGTTCAGCGGGAATTTCCTGATCGACGACAGCTTCCTCGCCGCCGAGGGCGTGACCGACTTCGACCGCTATCGCGTCGACCCCTCGCAGCCGCTCGCCAAGGACTTCTTCGTGCCCGACGACTCCGTCGCCCCCGCCAGCCTCGCCGCCCGGGACAGCGCGGCGTGACGCCGAGCGACCGCCTGCCGCGCCCCCTCACCCGGTCGCCGGCACAGCAGGCGATCCGGGCGAGGGGTTACGGCGCCGGCAGTCATGCGCGAGGATCGATCTTCGCATGACGCTGTTCCTCACCCACCCCGCCTTCCTGCAGCACCAGGTGACGCGCGGCCATCCCGAGCGGCCGGAGCGCCTCGTCGCGATCAATGCGGCGCTCGGCGCGCCGGCCTTCGCCGTGCTCGACCGCGCGACGCCGACGCCGGCGCCGGTCGAGACCGCCGAGCTGGTCCACGACCCGGCCTATGTCGCGGCGCTCGCGGAAGCACGGCCGGCGGAAGGCCTGGTCCGGCTCGACCCCGACACGGTGATGAGCCCGGGAAGCTGGGAGGCGGCGCTGATCGGCCTCGGCGCCGCGACCCAGGCAGTCGATGCGGTGATGACCGGCGCCGCGGCGAACGCCTTCGCCGCGGTGCGCCCGCCCGGACACCACGCCGAGACGAGCCGGCCGATGGGCTTCTGCCTGTTCAACAACGTCGCCGCCGCCGCCCGCCACGCCCAGCGCGCCCACGGCGCCGGGCGGGTCGCGATCGTCGATTTCGACGTCCACCACGGCAACGGCACCCAGGAGATCTTCTGGGACGACCCGTCCGTCCTCTACGCCTCGACCCACCAGATGCCGCTCTTCCCCGGCACCGGCGCGGCGGGCGAGACCGGGGCGGGCAACATCGTCAACGCGCCGCTCGATCCTGGCGACGGCAGCCGGGCCTTCCGCACGCGGATGACAGGCGTCGTCCTGCCGGCCGTCGCCGCGTTCCGGCCCGACCTCATCGTCGTCTCGGCCGGGTTCGACGCCCATCGCGACGACCCGTTGGCCAATCTCGAGCTCGACGAGGCCGACTTCGCCTGGATCACCGAGGAAATCCTGGAGCTGGCGGCGCGCCAGGCCGGCGGCCGGGTTGTGTCGCTCCTGGAAGGAGGCTACGACCTCGATGCCCTCGCCGCCTCGGCCGCCGCCCATGTCGCGGCGCTGATGCGGGCGTGAGCGGACCCAAGGATCGCCGATGGCGCAGGACGAGACAGCAGCCGATCTCGCGGGGGTGTCGTTCGAGAAGGCGCTGGCCGAGCTCGAGAGCATCGTCGGCAAGCTCGAGCAGGGCAACGTGCCGCTCGAGGAATCGATCGCGCTCTACGAGCGCGGCGCGGCGCTGAAGCGCCACTGCGACCGCCTGCTCGAAGCCGCCGAGCAGCGCGTCGAGAAGATCACCGCCGCGGGCGACGGCCGGCCGGTCGGCACCGAGCCGCTCGACCGCGAGTGAGCGGACGGCGGGCCATGACGGCGTTCATGGTTCCGACAGGGTTGGCGTGCCAAGGTGAATCCGTCCGGCCCCGACCGCCGGTCCCTCCGTCCACGATGCGGCGCCCCCGCCAGCAGCACCGGTAAGAGGTACGGATGCTGTCGATCTATGCTGGCGGAGCGTCCCGGCTCACCCGCCTCACCGCCGCGCTCGACGCCCCGGTGCCCGAAAGCGCGATCTGGCTCGACCTCCTCAACCCGACGCCGGAGGAGGAGAAGCTGGTCGAGCAGCGCATGGGCGTCGGCATCCCGACCCGCGAGGAGATGCAGGAGATCGAGGTGTCGAGCCGCCTCTATGTCGAGGGCGGCGCCCGCTACATGACCGCGACCGTGCTGGCCAACGCCGACACCGCGCCGAAGCTCACCAACGTCACCTTCATCCTCTCCGAGAAGCGTCTCGTCACCGTCCGCTACGACGAGCCGCGGGCGATCGAGGCCTATGTCGTGCGCGCCTGCAAGGGCCTGCCCGGCCCGGCCGCCACGCTGAACGGCGCCACGGTGATGCTCGGCCTGCTCGAGGCCGTGATCGACCGCGCCGCCGACGTGCTGGAGAAGATCGGCGCCGAGATCGACGAGACCTCGAGCTGGATCTTCGAGCGCCAGTCGACCACCGCCGGCCCCAACCGGCGCTACGTCGCGGTGCTGCGCACCCTCGGCCGCAAGGGCGACCTCCTGTCGAAGTCGCGCGAGAGCCTGGTCACGATCGGCCGCCTGGTCGGCTTCCTCAACACCGAGTTCGACGGCCAGAAGCTCGCGGCCGACATCCGCTCGCAGCTCCGCACCGTCGGCCGCGACGCCCAGGCGCTGTCGGACCACTCCTTTTACCTCAGCAGCAAGGTGAGCTTCCTTCTCGACGCCACCCTCGGCATGGTCTCGATCGAGCAGAACGACATCATCAAGCTGTTCTCGGTGGTGTCGGTGATGCTGATGCCGCCGACCCTGATCGCCTCGATCTACGGCATGAACTTCCACACCATGCCCGAACTGTCGTGGTCGTTCGGCTATCCCTACGCGCTCGGCGCGATGGCGCTGTCGGCGCTCCTGCCGTTCCTGTTCTTCCGCTGGAAGAAATGGCTCTAGAAGCCTATCCGAGAAGACCGATCGTCGGCGTCAGCGCTGCCATCTTCCGCGCCGGCAAGGTGCTCCTGATCCAGCGCGCGAGAGGCACCCTCGCCGGAACCTGGTCGCTCCCCGGCGGCCGGGTCGAGCACGGCGAGCGGCTGGTCGAGGCTGCCGCCCGCGAGGTTCGCGAGGAAGTCGGCCTCGACATCGCGATCGGGCCGCTGGCCGGCTATGCCGAGGTGATCGGCGACGGCCCGGCGGGGCCGCATTTCGTCGTGCTCGCCTTCGCCGCCCGCTGGCAGGGCGGCGAGCCGGTCGCGGCCGCCGCGGAGGTCGCGGCGCTCCGCTGGGCCGATCCCGCGACGCTCGACGGGCTGCCGGTCACGCCGGGCCTCGGGCCGATCATCGCGGAGGCGGCGCGGCTGCTCGCGGCGCCGGCGGCCTGATGCGCGCCGCCCTGCTCCTCGCCGCCGTTCTTGCCGCGGCACCGGCCGCCGCCCAGGACGCCGCGGCGCCGTTCGAGAAATCGCTGCTCGGCCTGTCGGAGCTCCTCGGCGCGCTGCACTATCTCCGGCCGCTTTGCCGCGCCCCCGAGGGCGATGCCTGGCGCGCGCGCATGGCCGCGCTGCTCGATGCGGAGAGCGCCGCCCCGGCGGCGCTCCGCGAGCGCATGGCCGGCGCCTTCAACCACGGCTATGCGACCGCCCACGAGGGCTACCACACCTGCACACCCCGCGCCCGCCTCCTCGCGCAGCACTATCTCGACCAGGGCGCCGCCCTCGCCGAGGACATCGCCCGCCGCCACGGCGGCAGTTAAAGCGACTATCGCTGCGCCGAGTGCCGGCGCTTGGCGCCCGCCTGCAGCGCCTCCTCGACGGCGTCGGGCCGCTGCTCAATGACCTGCAGCAGAATGCGTGCGGACAGGTCCGGCTTGCGATGGCCCTGCTCCCAGCCCTCAACCGTTCGAGCTGGAATGCCAAAGCGGCGCTCGAAATCGCGCGTCGAGCGAGCCGTCCCCGAACGGATCGCCTTGACCCGTTCCGGCGACATCGGTTCGAACTCACGAACTTCGAGCGCGACATCGCCGCGCTTCCACGCCCGGACCTCTTGCAGCGCGGCCTCGAGCTCGACGCCGAGCGCACTGCGCGCTTCTTTGATCATGACTCCAACTCCTCGATGATCCGTAACAGCGCTTTTCGGTCAGCCGGCGTCAGCTCCTCTTTCCGCGCCTTTGCATAAGCGAGGAGCATGAACACTGTCTCTTCCGTCCAGAGCGCGTAATAGATCGCGCGGCCGCCGCCACGCTTGCCGCGCCCTCCAAAACCAAAACGGATCTTGCGGACTCCGCGAAGGCCGACCACCACGTCGCCGACGGATGGATCGCTTTGAATGATCCTCTCCAAGTCCCCGATATCTGCATCGGAGGCACCCAGCTTCCGCATCGCCCGCAGATAGGATGTCGTGCGCACGATCCTCATGGATCAACCCAAGTCTTATACGTCATTGACGGAATTTTGCAAGTCTGACCGGCGTCACAGGAACGGGCTGACGGTGGCGTCGGCGAGGACCACGGCGCCGAACAGGCCGAGCGCGGCGCCGGCGGCGAGGTTGAAGGCGCGGAGCCACGCTTCCTTGAAGCGGCGGCGGAAATGGCTGACGCCGCCGGCGAGGGTGATCCACCACAGGAGGCTGCCCGCCATCACGCCGGCGACCAAGAGCGCGGCATTGGCCGAGCTGCCCCGGGCGAAATCGCCGAGGCCGCCGAAGATCCCGAGGAAGCCGAGCAGCAGGCCGGGATTGGTGATCGCCATGACGAAGGCCGCGACGGCGGCGCCAAGGCTGGAGAGGCCGCTGTCGCGGACCTCGTCCTCGCTGCGGTCGAGCGGCGGCCGGCGCAGGGCGACCACCGCGCCGAACAGCACCAGCACCGCGCCGCCGACCAGCTTGACCAGCTCGATATGGCCTTCGACGAAGCCGGCGATGGCGGTGACGCCGAACGCCGCGACCGCGGCGAAGGTGCCGTCGGCGACCACGGCGCCGAGGCCCGAGGCGAGACCGGCGAGGAAGCCTTTGCGCACCGCGCGGTGGATGCACATGATGTTGACGGGGCCGATCGGCGCCGCCACGGCCACGCCGATGCCGAGACCCGTCGCGATCAGCGGCCAGTCCGCCACCCGCTCCTCCGGACGCGCCCTCGGGGACGCTTGCCCCTCTTAGGGAAACGCCGGATGAGCCGCAATGGCGCGGCGACGGGCCGTCACGCCCGCCGGACGGCGGGCGCCCCGCCTATTGCCGGGGATCGTAGTAGGCGGTGCGCGGGCGGCGCTGCGGCAGCGCCGGCGCCGGTGCGCTCGTCGCCGCGGTCGCGCCGCTGCCGTCGTCGTCCGCGCCGATGCCGAGCCAGCGCTCGTAGAACGGCCGGTGCGGCTTGGCGCTGGCGGTCGCGGCGCTGGCGGGCGTGGCGGCGGCGGGCGTGGCAGCGCGGTCGTCGCCGCGCAGCCAGCCGAGGAAGCCGCCGCCGGAATGCGGCGACGCGGCCGCCGCGAAGGCCAGATGCGGGGTCGGCGACGGCACC
>DASZVN010000130.1:0-14245 GCA_035547055.1 Hyphomicrobiales bacterium | reverse complement strand
GGCTCCGTCTTGAAGCCCCAATCGGTGCGCGGGTTTCCCATGCAATAGAGATAGCCGACCGGGATGTGGATCCAGATGTAGTTGTCGCGCCCGCCGGCCTCGACCAGCAGCACCCTCGCCGCGGGATCCTCGCTCAGCCGGTTGGCGAGCACGCAGCCGGCGGTGCCGGCGCCGACCACGATATAGTCCCACGTGCCAAGGTCTTTTCGCGCCACGGCCATCCTCCCGTGACCGGCCTTACTCCTTGGCTTGCGGCAGGATCAAGCTCTCCCGTCATGCCCGGCCCTGGGCCGGGCATCCACGAGTTTGGTGTGCTGTGCGAAAGGAAGCCGTGGATGGCCGGGACCGGCCCGGCCATGACGGGAGGCGCTACCTCGTAGGGCATCGGCGAAGCCGATGCCCACGTGCGGCGCCATCCTCACCCCTCCATGCGGCGGAAGCGGCGGTCGGAGAAGAGGAGGGGCCGGGCCTCGTGCTGCTGCACCACGTCGGCGATGACGCCGATGACGATGCGGTGGGAGCCGAAGTCGAAGCTGGTGGCGAGCCGGCAGTCGAAGTTCGCGACTGCCCGCTCCAGCACCGGCGAGCCGGTGACGAGCGTGCTCCAGCGCCCGGCCTCGAAGCGTGCCTGCCGCGGCACGTCGACATGGCCGGCGAAGATCGCGGCGACGTCGCTCTGGTCCTCGGCGAGCACGTTGGCGACGAAGGCGCCGTTCTCCATCAGCACCGGCAGGCAGCGGCTGGTCCGGCTGATGCAGGCGATCACCGAGGGCGGCTCGAGCGACAGCGAGCAGAAGGTCGAGACGGTGACGCCCTCGCGCCCGGCGCGGCCGTCGGTCGCAATCACGGTCACGCCCGACGCGGTCTGCCGCATGGCGCCGCGGAAATGGGCGTCGAGCGCCGCCGACAGGACGCCGAGGCCGGGGGCGGGCGGCGCCAGCGCTTCGATCGCGTCGTCTGCCATCGCTTCTCCTATTTGCCGCGGGCGACGTGGTAGCTGAGCTCGCCGGGGTCGGTGAGGTCCGGCACGCGCCAGCCCTCGAGGCCGTATTCGGCCAGGCACTCCTCGGCGAAGCCCTTCATCTTGTCGGCGAGTCCGGTGGCCTGGGCGCCGAACAGGGCGTAGCGCCGGATCTCCTCGGTCGAGCCGGAATAATTGATCTCGTAGAGCTCGTGGCGGCCGCCGAACTCGGTCGCCAGCGCGTCCCAGAGAAGCTTGAGGAGCTTCACCCGCTCCTCGGCCTTGTAGCCGTTCGAACCGCGCATGTAGCGGTCGATATAGGGGCGAAGCTCGGGGTTGGCGAAGTCGCGCGCGTGGCTGTTGAGGTAGATCAGGCCCGAAGCGACCGTCTCCTCGATCAGGTACTTCACCTTGCTGTAGGCGATGGTCGCGATGATCTGGTAGGCGGCGGCCGGGGAGTCGTTCGGCAGGAGATAGTCGCCGATCCACGGCTTGGGATCGCGCACCATGGCATCGGACAGCGCCCAGAACAGGTTCCGCCAGCCGATCACCTCGCCGACATTGGCCTGGACGCCGCGGAAATCCTTGGTGCCGCCGGCCTCGACCGCTTTCAGCATCAGCCCGGCGATGAAGTCGAGCTTGACCGAGAGGCGGGTGCAGCCGTGGAGCAGCGCCCGCGGCAGGAAGCCCGTGCGCGGGAAGAAATTGTTGGCCTTCTCGACGTCGTTGTAGACGAAGACGTTTTCCCAGGGCACCAGCACCTTGTCCATGATGAAGACGGCGTCGTTCTCGTCGAGCCGGCTCGACAGGGGATAGTCGAACGGGCTCCCCATCACTGTCGAGGTCATCTCGTAGGAGGTGCGGCAGAGCAGCTTCACGCCCTTCGCGCTGGTCGGGATCATGAAGACCACCGCGAACTTCTTGTCCTGAAGCGGGGTCAGCCCGTGATGGGCGACGAAGGTGTAGTTGGTCAGCGCCGAGCCGGTGGCGACCACCTTGGCGCCGGAGACGACGATGCCGGCGTCGGTCTCCTTCTCGACGTGGCAGCAGACGTCGGCGACCTCGTTCGGCGGCCGGTCGCGGTCCATCGGCGGGTGGATGATGGCGTGGTTGATGAAGGGCACGCGCTCCTGGCTGAACTTGTACCAGCGCGTCGCATTCTCCTGGTACGGGTCGTAGAAGTCGGAATTGGCGCCGAGGGTGGCGAGGAACGCCGCCTTGTAGTCCGGCGCGCGGCCCATCCAGCCGTAGTTGATGCGGGCCCAGGTGGCGATGGCGTCGCGCCCGGCGACGGATTCCGCGACCGTCTTGGGCGCCTTGAAATAGGCGTGGGTGTAGCTGCCGTTGCCGGTGTCGGTCGGCACCGTCAGCGTCGGCTGCTTCTTGGGGTCGTGCAGCGCGTCGAAATGGCGGGCCAGCATCCGCGCGGTGTTGCGGAAGCCGGGATGGGTGGTGACGTCCTTGACGCGCTCGCCGTAGAGCCAGATCTCGCGGCCGTCCTTCAGCGAGTCGAGGAACTCGGCGCCGGTCTGCGGCTTGGCCGACGACACCGCGCCGATGTCGAGCGCCGGCGCGCCGCTGGTCCTGGCCTTGCCCTTGGACTTGACCGCCTCGTCCATTGCCGCTTCCTCCTCCGGCCGCGCTGAGTTCGCTTATCGAACTTCTGTGCGGAATGCGAACGAGGCGACGATAGGATGAGGCGCGAGCGATGGCAAGAGCGGGGAGTGGCGGCCGCCTCTGGCCGATCAGCGCGCTATGGGTGCCGGTGCGGGCAAAGACGATTTGGTCCGGCTCGACCTTGTAGATCCGGAGGAAGTCTCCGCCGATATGGCACTCCCCAACCCGGCATAGCCGCCGGCCAAGGGGTGATCGAGCCATTCAGAGCCAAGCGGCTCGTCGGCCGCCATGAGGAAGCACCATCACGTGCTTAAGCCGTGCCATGCCGTTGCGGCCCGCCCGATCGAGGGGTGGGAGGTGGGGCGGACGGCGCGCTGGAGAGCAGCGACCCGACGGCCGAATCGCCTTAGGCTGGACGTATGTCGACGCTCCTCCTCGTCCTGCTCCTGGCGCTGGCCGCGACTGCGGTGGTGCTTCTCGTCGTCGTGCTGGTGCGGCTCGCTCGCCCCGCGCAAGATTCGGCCGCCGAGGCCCGCATCGCGGCGCTGGCCGAGGCCCAGGCCGAGCTCCAGGGCCGGCTCGCCTCGGTCGGGCAGATGCTGGCGGGCGGCCAGTCGGAGCTCGCCCGCACCATGGCCGAGCGGCTCGACCAGGTGAGCCAGCGGGTCGGCGACGGCCTTTCGACCGGCGCCCGCCTGACCGCCGAGGAGTTGCAGAAGCTCGAGGCCCGCATCGCGGTGATCGACGCGGCACAGCAGAATCTCGGTGCGCTGACCGACCAGGTCTCCGGCCTCAAGGCGATCCTCGCCAACAAGCAGGCGCGCGGCGCCTTCGGCCAGGGCCGGATGGAGGCCATCGTCCGCGACGGCCTGCCGTCGAGCTCCTATTCGTTCCAATACACGCTCTCGACCCGCGTCCGGCCGGACTGCGCGATCCACCTGCCGGGCGACAGCCGGGTGCTGGCCGTGGACGCCAAGTTCCCGCTGGAGGCGTTCGAGGAGCTGCGCCGCGCGACGACGCCGGAGGACGAGGCCCGCGCCGCCCAGCGCATGCGCCAGGACGTGATCAAGCACATCAAGGACATCGCCGACAAATACCTGGTGCCGGGCGAGACCCAGGACGTGGCGCTGCTGTTCGTTCCGTCCGAGGCGCTCTACGGCGAGCTGCAGGAACGCTTCGACGACGTGATCCAGCGTGCCCATCGCGCCCGCGTGCTGGTGGTCTCGCCCTCGCTCCTGATGCTGGCGATCCAGGTGGTGCAGGGCCTGGTCCACGATGCCCGGCTCCGCGAGCAGGCCCATCTCGTGCAGGACGAGGTGCGGGCGCTCCTCGACGACGTGCGCCGGCTCGGCGAGCGCGTCGGCAAGCTCAAGGCGCATTTCGGGCAGGTCGTCGACGACCTCGACAAGATCGAGATCTCCAAGGACAAGGCGCTGAAGCGCGGCAACCGCATCGAGCAGCTCGAGTTCGAGGCGCCGACCAAGCCCGAAGCATTGCCGAATCCGGTGCCCCGAGGTGAAGCGGCGGAGTGAATCCGCCGGCGTCGCAGCCCCGCGCCCGGATCGCCCGCCGCGCGGGCGACTTCACCTTTCCCTCCGGGAGAGGTGAAGGCTCTGGCGCCGCCCCCTTGCCTTTCCCCGCCGGGGAGAGGTCGAGTCGCGCGAAGCGCGACCGGGTGAAAGGGCCGCGATGGGTCGGGCACGATGCCGACGCTGGCCTCACCCGAAGATCAAGGCTCCGGCGATGGCGAGGAGGGCGAGCGCGGTCAGCCATTGCGCCAGGATCTGGACGCGAACGGCGCGGGCCTGGGCGTTGCCGAGATTCTCGGCCGATTCGACCGCGAGGTGGAAGCCCGAGCGGGCGCGGTCCTCGACCAGGTCCATCAGCCGCTCGGTCTGAAGCAGCAGCTCCGGCAGGTTGCCGAACACCCGCACAATGGTCTTGAGGTCGCGGCCGAACTCGGCGGCGATGCCGGCCGGGCCGAGGTTCCGCGCGATCCATTCCTGCACCACCGGCGCCGACGCCGACCCGATGTCGAGGTGGGGATCGAGCCGGCGCGCGACGCCCTCGACCACGATCATGGTCTTCTGCAGCAGGATCAGCTCGGGCCGGGTCCGCATGTGGAAGAGGTCGGTCACCTCGAAGAGCTGGTTCAGCAGCCGCGCCATCGAGATCTCCTCGGCGGTGCGGTCGTGGATCGGCTCGCCGATGGCGCGGAGCGCCCGGGCGAACTCCTCCGGCGACTGGTCCTCGGGCACGTAGCCGGCCTCGAAATGGACCTCGGCGACGCGGCGGTAGTCACGCCGGATGAAGCCGTAGAGGATTTCCGCGAGGAAGCGCCGCTCCTTGGGGCCGAGCCGGCCGGTGATGCCGAAGTCGATCGCGACGAGGCGCCCGGCGGCGTCGACGAACAGATTGCCGGGATGGAGGTCGGCGTGGAAGAAGCCGTCGCGCATCGCCTGGCGCAGGAACGACTGGATCAGGAGCCGCCCGAGCGCCGGCACGTCGAAGCCGGCGGCGATCAGCTCGTCGCGATGGGCCAGCGGGATGCCGTCGACCCATTCCAGCGTCAGGACCTCGCGCGCGGTGCGCTCCCACTCGACCGCGGGGACGCGAAAGCCGGGGTCGCGGGCGGTGTTCTCGGCCATCTCCGACAGCGCGGCGGCCTCGAGGCGCAGGTCCATCTCGACGGTGACGGTGCGCGCCAGCGTGTCGACCACCGCGACCGGGCGCAGCCGCTGCATCGCCGGGTACCAGCGCTCGACCAGCCGCGCGACCCAGTAGAAGGTGTCGAGGTCGCGGCGGAAGCCCTGGGCGACGCCCGGCCGCAGCACCTTGACGGCGACCCGCCGCTCGCCCGCGGCGGTGCGGACCACCGCGGCATGGACCTGGGCGATCGAGGCGGCGGCGACCGGCTCGGAGAAGCTCACGAACAGCGCCTCGACCGGGCGGCCGAGCGCGCGCTGGATGGTGTCCTTCGCCGCCTCCATGCCGAACGGCGGCATGCGGTCCTGGAGCTGCTCGAGCTCGGCGGCAAGCTGCGGGCCGACCACGTCGGGCCGGGTCGCGAGGAACTGGCCGAGCTTGACGTAGGACGGGCCGAGCCGGGTCAGCGCCGCCGACATCCGGCTCGCCGAGCCGCCGGCGCCCGGCCGCTCGAACAGGCGGAGCAGGCGGATGGCAACCGCTGCCGGACGCGGCAGGACCGTCGGATCGATCAGCTCGAGCACGCCCTCGCGGGCGAGCGCATGGGTGACCCGGACGAGGCGCGCGAGATGCGAAAGGGTGCGGAGCAACGCGACCCGCCCCTAGAGCCGCCAGGCTGCGTGGAGGTTCGCGATGCCGCCGCTATAGGGCGTCCAGCGCACCCGGCCGAAGCCGGCTTCGGCCATGAGGTCGGCGAGATCGTCCGGCGCGTGGAAGCGGCGGATCGATTCGACGAGATAGCGATAGGGCTCGCCGTCGCCGGCGACAGCTTCGCCGATCCGCGGGATCAGGTGGAACGAGAAGGCATCGTAGAGCGGTGCGATCGCGCTCGCGGTCAAGGTCGGCGAGAATTCGAGGCAGAGGAAGCGGCCGCCCGGCCTCAGCACCCGGCGCATCTCGGCGAGCGCCTTCTCCCGCCGCGGCACGTTGCGGAGGCCGAACGCGATGGTGACGCCATCGAAGCTGCCGTCGGCGAAGGGCAGGTCCTCGGCCGAGCCCTGCGTCACCGCGAGGCGGGCGCCGAAGCCGCGATCGAGCGCGCGGGCGCGGCCGACCTCGAGCATCGCCCCGTTGATGTCGAACAGCGTCGCCTCGACGCCGGGGCCGCTCCGGAGCGCGCGGAAGGCGACGTCGCCGGTGCCGCCGGCGACGTCGAGCAGGCGATAGCGCCTGACCCCCTGCGGCAGGCCGAGCGCCGTCACCATCGCCGCCTTCCAGGCGCGGTGGAGCCCGCCGGACATCAGGTCGTTCATGAGGTCGTAGCGGTCGGCGACGCGGTCGAACACCCGGTCGACCAGGCCCTGCTTCTCCGCCAGCTCGATCGTGGCGAAGCCGAAATCGGTCGTCGTGTCCGCCTCGTCCGGCGCCGCCATCCGCCACTCCCCTGTCGGCGCCGGACCCTAGAGCATGATCCGAGGGAAGGGAAACCGCCCGGCTCGGGCGGCGGCGCCGCGGAACCGGCACGGCCAGAAACGCGGCCCCGGCCGCAGGGTGCGGCGCCACGCTCGCCGGCGGTTGCGACAAAGGCTGCCGGATCAAGCTCTTGATGGCCTTGCCGGAAGCCTTCCAATTGCGACGGCGACGGACCGCTGCTAGGCTTTGCAAGAACACTACATCTGTCGAGGAGGACGCCGATGAGCGACGCCCAGAGCGTGGACCAGGGCACGGCCTATGGCCGGCCGCCGCAGCATCCCAACAAGCTCCTGACCGAGGTCGGGCCCGGCACGCCGTGCGGCGAGTTCATGCGGCGGTTCTGGCAGCCGGTGTTCGTCGCCTCGGACGTGACGACCACCCCGAAGAGGGTCCGCATCCTCGGCGAGGACCTCGTCATCTTCCGCGACGGCAAGGGCCGGGTCGGGCTGCTCTATCCGCGCTGCATGCATCGCGGCACGACGCTCTACTACGGCAAGGTCGAAGAGCAGGGCATCCGCTGCTGCTACCACGGCTGGCTGTTCGACGTGGAAGGCCACTGCCTCGACCAGCCCTGCGAGCCCAACCAGGGCGAAGGCTATCGCGAGAAAGTGCGCCAGCCGTGGTATCCGGTCGAGGAGCGCTACGGCCTCGTCTTCGCCTATATGGGCCCGCCGGAGAAGAAGCCGGTGCTGCCGCGCTACGACGTCCTCGAGAACCTCAAGGACGGCGAGCACATCCACGCCCAGATGGGCGGCTTCGGCTCGACCGGCGACGACAGCTTCTACGAGCTGCCCTATAGCTGGATCCACATGAACGACAACGTGCTGGACCCCTTCCACGTCCAGGTCCTGCACTCGACCTTCACCGGCGCCCAGTTCCACCCCGAATTCGCGCTGATGCCCAAGGTCGATTTCTTCCAGGTCGAGGACGGCGTCTGCTACTCGGCGATCCGCACGCTCGACAACGGCCAGGAAGTCGACCGCATCTCGCACTGGGTCTGCCCCAACATCATGAGCGTGCCGGGCATCCAGCTCGAGACCGGGCCGTCGACCGCGGTGTCGTGGGTGGTGCCGGTCGACGACGAGCACTACGTCCAGGCCTTCGCCACCCGCGGCCGCGGACTCGGCGGCCTCCTCGTCCACGGCTCGCTGTGGAAGGACAAGACCGAGGCCGAGCGCCGCGAATATCCGAGCGACTTCGAGGCCCAGGTCGGCCAGGGCGCGATCTCGAAGCACTCCGAGGAGCACCTCGCCACCTCCGACCGCGGCATCGTCATGCAGCGCCGCATGCTGGAGCGCCAGATCAAGGCGGTGGCCGAGGGCGAGGACCCGATCGGCGTGATCTTCGACCCGGCCAAGGAGCTGGTGCACATCCGCTCGGGCAATTTCTTCAAGCCCGCCGCCGCCGCGGAGTAATTGCCCCGCGGCCTCACCCGTCATGTCCGGGCCTGGGCCCGGGCATCACCGACGAGCAGCCCCCCTACCCGCTCGCACGACTCGACCTCCCCCCGGCGGGGGAGAGGTAAAGGGAGGCGCTGCGCCGTCACCTCTCCCTGCGGGAGAGGTCGAGTCGCCTGCGAAGCAGGCGCACCGGGTGAGGGGCTGCGGCACCGGCAGGAAAACGCGCGGTCAGGCGCCGGCGTGAACGACGCGACGCGTTGCCGCCCTACTGGCGGGCGGCCCGCTCCGGCGCCCGCGCGACGCCGAGGATGGGGCCGGGAAGGCTGTCGTTCTCGGCCTGGAGCAGGGCGACGAAGTCGTCGGCGTCGGACGGCATGGCCGTGGCGCGATCGACGGCGAAGCTCGCGGCGGCGCCGGTCCAGCGGCCGAGCGGCGTCAGCTTGCGGACGACGTTGGTGTAGGTGACGCGGCTCTGGGCGTTCTCGCCGGCGCCGATCGTGACCGTGCGGTGGCGCGCGAACGCGGCCAGCACGACCTCGCCGGCGAAGCCGGGGCGGCTCGGCACCGAGACCACGATGCGGCCGCCGGCCTGGCTGACCGTGAGCGGCATGCACAGCACGCGCTTGTCGGCGTCGGTATGCTCGATCGCGTCGGCGATCGCCATGACGTCGCTGCCGACGACGTCGTCGAGCCCGTTCACCACCATCTGCGGTGTGTAGATGTGGCGGTCGCCGCGGGCGCGGGCATAGGCGCGCTGGCGAGCGCTGAAGGCGGATTCGGCCAGCGTGTCGTGCCAGCCGAGATAGTCCCAATAGTCGACCGGAAGGCTCAGCATCACGATGCCGTCGCGCTCGGCGAGGCGGCCGGCGAGCCGGTCGGCCGGCGGGCAGGAGTGGCAACCCTGGCTGGTGAACAGCTCGATCACCGCCTTGACTGGCGCATCCGCGGCCGCGGCCGCGCCGCACGCCGCCAGTGCGGCGGCCACGGTCAGCGCCCGCAGGAACGTTCGGGAACGAAAGAGCATGGCTCGCAGATAGATCCGTTGGCCGTGCCGGGCCACTCAAAAGCGCGCGACTGGCGCGCGACCATCGTTGATGAGGCAACGATCGTCCGGGCGCTATGGTGCCGAACGGAATCTGTCCGTGCGTTGCCGCCGGGCCACGCCGTCCGGCCTGCCGCAGACGGAGGCCGGACGGCGGTGCGGCGATCTCACTTCGCCGCGGTCTGGTCCGGCTGGAACAGGATCGAGGCGGGGTCGACCGGCTTCTTGATGACCCCGGAGTCCTTGACCAGATCGATCCAGAACTTGGCCTGCTTCGGCGTCACGTCGACGACGAGGTTCGGCGGCTGGAGCGACGACACCACCTTGACCGGCAGGTGGGTGTACTTGGCGATGTCCTTGTACATTTCCTCGTGGTGGGCCGGGATCCAGGCGATCGCCTCCTTCATCGCGGCGCGGAAGGCGGCGACGGTGTCCTTGTTGGCCTCGGCCCATTTGCGCGTCGTCGCGTAGACCACCGTCAGCGTGCCGTCCGGCGTGTCGGCGAGCCAATCCTTGACCGCATAGCCGGCCTTCGACTGCAGGATGCGCGCCGTGAACGGCGCCTCGGCCGGATAGGCATCGATGCGCCCGCTCTTCAGCGCGTCGGCAGCCTGGACGAACCCGACCTCGACGAACTTCACCGTCGAGGGATCGACGCCGTTGGCCTTGAGGTTGCGGCGGAGCATGAAGTCGAGGAGCGCGCCGAGGCCCGGCACGCCCACCGTCTTGCCCTTGAGATCCTTCGGGCTCTTGATGCCGCTGCCGTAGCGCGCGACCAGGATGTCGGCCTCGAGCGGATAGACCGCGCCGCCCGAGATCACCACGAGGTCGAGCCCGGCGTCGTTGGCTTCGAGCAGCGTCGGCATGGTCGGCCCGGCGATCTGCACGGAGCCGCTCACCAGCGCGGGCGGGTTGTTGCCCGAGCTCGGCGTCAGCACGAACGACACGTCGAGCCCGTGTTTCTTGAAGAAGCCCTCCTCCTGCGCGACGTAGGCCGACGTGAAGCCGCTGACCGCGGTGTACATGAGCTTGATCTGCTTCAGCGGCTGCGCGGAAGCGCCGCCGGCCATGGCCGTCGAGGCAGCCGCGACCGCAGCCGCCAGAAGCCACTTGCCGAACCGATTCATCCTTCACCTCCCACTCAATCAAAGCCGCGGTGCGGCAGTCTGGCGAAGCCGCGTCGCGGCAGTCCGGCGCCGTCGGTCACGACGCATCCGACCCTTGCCCTCATGGCTCGCCTCGGGGCACGGAGATCCACGTGCATGACCCTGCATCCGGAGGAAGCCGTGGATGGCCGGGACGGGCCCGGCCACGGCGGGCAAACGTCAATTCTGCGCCGGCGCGTCCGGCTGGAACAGGATATGGGCCGGATCGACCGGCTTCTTGATGACGCCTTCGCCCTTCACGAGATCGACCCAGAATGCGATCTGCTTCGGGGTGATGTCGACGGCGAGATTCGGCGGGTCGAGCGACGCGATCACCTGCGGCGGCAGATGCGTGTACTTGGAAATGTCCTTGTTCATCACGTCGCGATGCGTCTTGACGAAGGCGTTGGCCTCGCGCATCGCCGCCCGCAGGCCGATCACGGTGTCCTTGTTGGCCTCGGCCCATTTGCGCGTCGTCGCGTAGATCACCGTGAGCGTGCCGTCCGGCGTGTTGGCGAACCAGTCCTTGACCGGATAGGCGGCCTTCGACCCCAGGATGCGCGCGGTGAACGGCGCCTCCGCCGGATAGGCGTCGATCCGCCCGCTCTTCAGTGCGTCGGCGGCCTGCGGGAAGGCGACCTCGACGAACTTCACCGTCTTGGGATCGACGCCGTTGGCCTTGAGGTTGCGGCGGAGCATGAAGTCGAGCAGCGCGCCGAGACCGGGCACGCCCACCGTCTTGCCCTTGAGATCGGTCGGCTTCTCGATGCCGCTGCCGTAGCGGGCGACCAGGATGTCGCCGGAGAGCGGATAGACGTCGCCCGACGCGATGATCACGATGTCGAGGCCGGCGTCGTTGGCCTCGAGCACGGTCGGCACGGTCGGTCCGGCGACCTGGACGGAGTCGCTGACGAGGGCGGGCGGATTGTTGCCGGAGCTGTGGGTCGCGACGAACGACATGTCGATGCCGTGCTTCTTGAAGAAGCCTTCCTCCTGAGCGACATAGGCCGAGGCGAAGCCGTTGACCGGCTGGTACATCATCTTGAGGTGCTTGAGCGCCTGCGCCGCCGCCGGGTGGCCGGCGGCAAGGGGCGCCGCCGCGACGACCGCCGCGGCCAGCCAATAGCCAATGCGAATCATGTTGTTTTCCTCCCTGGCGGCAGCCCTGCGGCCGCCCGTGCCGGGCTTCGCCGCCGGCTGTCCGGGCATCTTAGCAGACCGAGAGGATTTGCAACCCGCAACAACGGCGCCGGCGGCAATTGATGCGCTCGACAACCCGCCAGCGGGCGGGCAAGGTGGCCCCCTTTTTCCGGCCCCCCAGCGGCGGCGCCCGACAGGCTGATCGAATGGCGACAACCGAGCTTTCCCATGCCGCCGCCGTCGCCCCCCCGGCCCTACCGGCGGCGCCGCTGATCCGCTTCCGCGGGGTCGACCATGCCTTCGGCGACCGTCCGGTGCTGCGCCACGTCGACCTCGACATCGCCGAGCAGGAATTCGTCTGCCTGATCGGTCCGTCGGGGTGCGGCAAGACCACGCTGCTCCGCCTGCTCGGCGGCCTGCTGACGCCGAAGGGCGGCGAGATCGACTATGCCGGCCACCGCGTCACCGGCCCGGAGCGCGACGTCGCCTTCGTGTTCCAGGACTACAGCAAGGCGCTGCTGCCGTGGCGCACCGCCGCCGGCAACGTCTCGCTCGCGCTGGAAGCGTCGCGCATGCCGCGCCGCGAGCGCCCGGCGCGCATCCAGGCGCTGCTCGAGAAAGTCGGCCTCGGCAACCATGCCGACGCCTTCCCCGGCCAGCTTTCCGGCGGCATGCAGCAGCGGCTGCAGATCGCCCGCTGTCTCGCCCAGGAGCCCTCGGTGCTGCTGATGGACGAGCCGTTCGGCGCGCTCGACGCGATGACCCGCCAGGCGCTGCAGGACGAGATGCTCCGCATCGTCGAGACCAGCCGCACCACTGCGCTGTTCGTGACCCACGATCTCGACGAGGCGATCTATCTCGGCGACCGCGTCGTTGCGCTCTACCCCAATCCCGGCCGCGTCGCGCAGATCTTCAAGGTCGACCTGCCGCGGCCGAGGAACCAGCTCACCACCCGCGAGGACCCCGAGTTCCTGCGCCTCCGCCGCGAGCTGTTCGACTTCATCCGCGAGGGCGAGACGTGAAGTTCGTCAAGGCGGCGGTCTTCCCGGTCGCCTTCCTGGTCCTGTGGCAGGCGGCGATGTCCGTGAACCACGTGGAAAGCGATTCGCTGGCCGCGCCAGCCCAGATCGTCGTCGCGTTCTGGGGCGCGATCCGCGACGGCACCATCTTCCAGCGGACGGCAGAGACGCTGGAGACCGCGGTCGCGGGCCTCGCGATCGGCGGCGGCAGCGCGCTCCTCGTCAGCGTGTTCCTCGGCCTGGTCGCGCCGGCGGCGCGTCTCGCCCAGTTCTCGATCGAGGTGCTGCGCCCGGTGCCCGCGGTGGCGCTGATCCCGGTCGGGCTGATGGTGCTGGGCTTCGGCTATTCCATGGAGATCGCGCTGGTCGCCTTCGCCTGCTTCTGGCCGGTGCTGATCTACGGCCAGTCGGCGATCACCAATATCGAGCCGCAGCTTCTCGAAGTCAGCCGCGTGCTCCGCCTGTCGGGCTTCGGCCGCGTCACCAAGATCGTGCTGCCGGCGGCGCTGCCGCGCTATTTCGTCGGCTTCCGCCTGTCGGCCGCGGTGTCGCTGATCATCGCGGTCACGGTCGAGATCGCGGCCAATCCGCAGGGCCTCGGCTACGAGCTGATGGTCGCGGCCCAGTCGCTCCACCCGGCCCGGATGTTCGCCTTCCTGCTCTGGATCGGGCTGATCGGCTGGGCGCTGAACTGGGCGCTGCTGTTCGCCCAGCGCCGCCTGTTCGGCAACATCACCTTTGCGGCGACAGAGGCGCGGGCGCAATGAACCCCGCCATCCGCGCCGCCTGGCTCATCGGGTCGATCGCTGTCACCGCGCTGCTCGTTCTCGTCTGGCAGCTCATCGCCGACTACAGCGGCATCCCGCCGGTATTCCTGCCCGGGCCCGACCGCTCGTGGAACGCCCTCATGAGCGGCATCGGCGGCGAGCTCGGCATGGTCACGGTCGCGACCATCCGGCGCATGTTCTACGGCTGGGTGCTGGCCTCCGTCGCGGGCATTGCGCTCGGTGCCCTGATCGGCA
Source organism: Hyphomicrobiales bacterium (assembly GCA_035547055.1). GTDB lineage: Bacteria > Pseudomonadota > Alphaproteobacteria > Rhizobiales > Methylopilaceae > DASZVN01. The sequence continues at coordinate 780 of DASZVN010000130.1, read as the reverse complement.
GCTCGAAGGCGGCGCGCGAATATCTTGCGCCGACGCTGGAGATGATCCGCCCGGTGCCGGTGTCGGCCTTCATGCCGGTGGTGATCGCCTTCATCGGCCTTTCCGGCGACATGGTGCTGGTGGTGATCGCGATCGGCGCGATCTGGCCGACCCTGCTCGGCACCGTCCACGGCGTCTCGAACGTCGAGCCGCGCCTGAAGGAGGTGAGCAGGAGCCTCAAGCTCGGCCGCCTCGAGACGATCTGGAAGATCGCGCTGCCCAACGCCCAGGCCGACATCCTGGCGGGTGCCCGCCTCGGCCTCACGGTGTCGCTGATCCTCGCCGTGGTCGGCGAGATGCTGACCAGCGAGGACGGCCTCGGCTTCTACATCCTGACCGCGGCGCGGGCCTACCACTCCGACCAGCTCTTCGCCGGCGTCATCCTGCTCGGCCTGATCGGCCTCGTCTCCAACCTCGTCCTCCAGGCCGTGGAATGGCGCGTGCTGCGCTGGCGGCGGCGGTAGCGAGGCTGGCGGATCGCCTGCTGCGTTGCTATCTTTCCGGCAGGAGAGTGAAGCCGATGGTCAAGGTTGTCTACGCGACTCTCAACCCTAGCAAACGCCGCAGCAAGCCGCTGCCGAAGAAAGTCGTGACGCGCGGCGGCAAGCGCGTGACGCTCTATACTGTCGATGCCGACAGCCCGACTTTTGCCGAAGACATGACCACCGCCTTCCGTCACAGCGTCGCTGCGGCGCGGCGCGAAAATAGGCGCCTGCTGAAGCCGGCCGGCCGTGCCGCCGC
>DASZVN010000129.1:0-14964 GCA_035547055.1 Hyphomicrobiales bacterium | reverse complement strand
GCCTGGGAGAGCGGTTATTTCAAGAACTCCATCGTCCCGGTGAAGGACCTCAACGGCATCACGCTGCTCGATCATGACGAGCACATGCGGCCGCAGACCACGATGCAGAACCTCGCCGCGCTGAAGCCCGCCTTCGCGACGATCGGCGACATGGGCGGCTTCGACGCCGTGGCGATCCAGGGCCATCCCGAGGTCGAGGAGGTCGTCCACGTCCACCACGCCGGCAACTCGTCCGGCATCGTCGACGGCGCCGCGGCGGTCCTGATCGGCAACCGCGCGGCCGGCGAACGGATCGGCAGGAAGCCCCGCGCCCGGGTGCGCGCCTTCGCCAATATTGGCTCCGACCCGGTGCTGATGCTGACCGGCCCGATCGACGTCACGAAGAAGGTCCTGAAGCGCGCCGGGATGACGCTCGACGACATCGACCTCATCGAGATCAACGAGGCCTTCGCCTCGGTCGTGCTGCGCTACATGCAGGCCTTCGACCTCGACGACGCCAAGGTCAACGTCAACGGCGGCGCCATCGCGATGGGCCATCCGCTCGGCGCGACCGGGGCGATGATCCTCGGCACCGTGGTCGACGAGCTTGAGCGGCGCGGCCTCGGCACCGCGCTGGTGACGCTCTGCATCGGCGCGGGCATGGGCACCGCGACCATCGTCGAGCGGGTGTGAGGGGGATCGTCCGTGGCCTACGAAAACTTCCGCATCGAGACCGACGCCGACGGCATCGCCCTCGTCACCTGGGACATGCCCGGGCGCTCGATGAACGTCTTCACCGCCGAGGTGATCGAGGAGCTCGACGCGATCCGCGCCATGCTCGAGGCCGACGACAAGGTCAAGGGCGCCGTCGTCGTCTCGGGCAAGAGCGCGTTCTCGGGCGGCGCCGACCTCTCGATGCTGGGGCAATTCTCCGCCCTCACCGCCGGGCTCGCGCCGGCAGAAGCCGCGACGCGCGTGTTCGAGGAGAGCCGCAAGCTCAGCCAGACGTTCCGCCGCATCGAGGCCGGCACCAAGCCGTGGGTCGCGGCGATCAAGGGCGTCTGCCTCGGCGGCGCCTTCGAGCTGGCGCTCGCCTGTCACCACCGCGTCGTCGCCGACACGCCCGACACCCGGATCGGCCTGCCCGAGGTGAAGGTCGGCCTGTTTCCCGGCGCCGGCGGCACCCAGCGGATCCCGCGGATGATGCCGGCGCAGGACGCGCTGCAGATGCTGAGCAAGGGCGACCAGATCCGAGCCGCCGCGGCAAAATCGATGGGCCTCGTCGACGAGGTCGTCCCCGCCGACAAGCTGGTCGAGACGGCGAAGGCCTGGATCGCGGCCGGCGGCTCGGCGAAGAAGCCGTGGGACCAGGAGAAGTTCCGCCTGCCGGGCGGGCCGGTGTGGTCGCCCGCCGGGATGAACCTCTGGCCCGCCGCCGCCGCGCTCTACCGCAAGCAGACCTACGACAACTACCCGGCCATCCGCGCCATGATGAAGGCGGTGTTCGACGGCCTGCAGCTTCCGATCGACCAGGGGCTCGAGGTCGAGAGCCGCCAGTTCGCCCACGTCCTGATGAGCAAAGAGGCGGCGGCGATGATCCGCTCGCTGTTCGTCTCGATGCAGGAGCTCGGCAAGGGCGCCCGGCGGCCGGCCGCGGTGCCGCCGTCGACGCCGAAGAAGGTCGGCGTGCTCGGCGCCGGCTTCATGGGCGCCGGCATCGCCTACGTCACCGCCCTCGCCGGGATGGAGGTCGTCCTGATCGACCGCGACCAGGAGTCGGCCGACAAGGGCAAGGCGCTGTCGCACAAGCTGATGAGCGAGCAGGTCAATCGCGGCCGCGCCAAGACCGCCGAGCGCGACGCCCTCCTCGCCCGCATCGAGGCGACGCCGGATTACGCCCGCCTCGCCGGCTGCGACCTCGTCGTCGAGGCGGTGTTCGAGGACGCCGCGCTGAAGGCCGAGGTCGCCGCCAGGGCCGCCGCGGTGCTCGGGCCGAATGCGGTCTACTCGTCCAACACCTCGACGCTGCCGATCACCCAGCTCGCCAAGGCCTTCCCCGACCAGGCGCGCTTCATCGGCATCCATTTCTTCTCGCCGGTCGAGCGCATGATGCTGGTCGAGGTCATCCTCGGCAAGGAGACCGGCGACAAGGCGCTCGCGACCGCGCTCGACTATGTCCGCGCGCTGAAGAAGACGCCGATCGTCGTCAACGACAGCCGCGGCTTCTTCACCTCGCGCGTCGTCGGCACCTATGTCGCCGAAGGCCACCGCATGCTGGCCGAGGGCGTGCCGGCGGCGATGATCGAGAATATCGGCCGGATCGCCGGGATGCCGGTCGGTCCGCTGGCGCTGAACGACGAGGTCGCGATCGACCTCGCCTGGAAGATCACCGAGGCGACGAAAAAGGCCGGCGGCCCGGTCGATCCCGGCCAGGAAGCGCTGCTGAAGAAGATGGTGGTCGACCTCGGCCGCTACGGCCGCAAGAACGGTAAGGGCTTCTACGACTACCCCGAAGGCGGCAAGAAGCACCTGTGGCCCGGCCTCGCCGACCTCCAGAAGAAGAAGCTCGACCCGGACACGCTCGACGTCGCCGAGATGAAGCATCGCCTGCTCGCTGTGCAGGCGGTCGAGACCGTGCGCATCTTCGCCGAGGGCGTCCTCACCGACGTGCGGGAGGCCGATGTCGGCGCGATTCTCGGTTTCGGGTTCGCGCCGTTCACGGGCGGCCCGCTGTCCTGGATCGACGGCATGGGGACGAAAGCGTTCGTCGCCCTGCTGCGCGGCCTCGAAGCGAAGCACGGCGCGCGCTTCGCTCCCCCGCCGCTCCTCGTCGAGATGGCCGAGCGCGGCGAGACCTTCTACGGCCGCTTCCCGCCCGGCGGACAGGCCAAGGCCGCGGCATAGCGCGACCACCCCGTAGGGTAGGCATCGGCTTGCCGATGCCCACGAGGTGGCGAGCTGCGCGTGCCCGCCCTGCGGAATATACGCCGGCGCTATGCGAATTCCGCAGATCTCGCTATGCAGGCGGCGCGTGCTCCGCGGGGTTGCGGCGGCGGGTCGCGGATGCTTGTGTGGCCGGCCGGCGCCGCGGCCGTGAGGGCCTGCCGCGCCCTATCCGGAACGCATCATGGATTCCCCGTCGCCCGCGGCCTCCGCACCCGTGACGCCTGCCCAGGACGAGGCCGGGGCCGGGCTCAGCCACCAGCGGCGCTATCTGATCTACGGCTGCATCCTCCTCACCGTGTTCCTCGCGGCGATGGAGGCGACGATCGCGGCCACCGCCATGCCGGCGATCGTCGGCGACCTCGGCGGCTTCGAGCTCTATAGCTGGATCTTCTCGGGCTACCTGGTGGTCCAGGCGGCGACTACCGTCATCACCGGCAAGCTCGCGGACCTCTATGGCCGCCGCGCGGTGATGGTGGTCTGTATCGCCATCTTCATCCTCGCCTCGATCTTCGCCGGCTTCGCCTGGTCGATGCCGGTGCTGATCGTCGCCCGCGTGCTCCAGGGCTTCGGCTCCGGCGGCATCCAGCCGGTCGCCTTCGCCATCATCGGCGACCTCTTCACCTCGACCGAGCGCGCCCGCCTCCAGGGCATCACCTCGAGCATGTGGGGCATCGCCTCGGTGATCGCGCCCTTGATCGGGGGCTTCATCGTCAGCCATTTCTCGTGGTCGTGGATCTTCTGGATCAACGTCGTGCTCGGCCTGCCACCGATGCTCGGCCTGATGCTGCTCTATCCCGAGAAGGTCGAGCATCGCCGCCACCAGATCGACTATCTCGGCGCCGTGCTGTTCTCGGTCTCGATCGGTGCGCTGATCGTCGTCCTGGTCCAGGGCGGCTCGGCATGGTCGTGGTCCTCGCCAGAGGTGCTCTCGCTCGTCGCCCTGTTCGCGGTCGCGCTGGCGCTGTTCCTGCTGCAGGAGCGGCGCGCCGCGGAGCCGATGGTCGCGCTCGATCTCTGGCGCGACCGCGATCTCGCGATCAACAACACCACGGTGCTCGTGCTCGGCATGGCGCTGGTCGGCCTCTCTCTACTGATGCCGCTCTACATCCAGGGCGTCCTCGGCGGCACCCCGGTCGACGGCGGCTACCCGCTGACGGCGGTCGGGGTGAGCTGGCCGGTGGCCTCGGCCCTGTTCGTCCGCCTGGTCATGCTGTTCGGGCGCCACGTCGTGCGGGTCGGGGTCGCGATCTTCGCGGCCGGGGCGCTGGCGCTGCCGTTCTTCGGCCAGAACGGCACCCTGACCGGTGTCATCGTCTCGGCCGCGGCGATGGGCTTCGGCATGGGCATCGTGAACACGACCTGCGTGATCCTGATCCAGGGCGCGTTCGACTGGTCGCGCCGGGCCTCAGCGCTCGCCTCCAACGTCTTCGCCCGCATCATCGGCACCGCGATCGGCGCCGCGGTCCTGGGCGGCATCCTGAACAGCGGCCTCAACGCCCACCTCGCCACCGCCCATTCCGGCCTCTCGGCGGCGAATATCCGCCGCCTGCTCGAGCACGGCGCCGCGGCGCCGGCCGGCCAGGGCGCCCTCCTCCGCGACGCATTGTTCGCCGGCGTCCATGGTGCCTTCCTCGCGCTCGCCGGCCTTGCCGTAGCGGCCTTCCTCCTGTCCCAGTTCATCAAGGCGGAACCAGCCGCGCTCGGCATCGACCGCGCCCATTGAGGCGCCGCGGCTTGCGGCGCAGCGCGCGAGCCGCCACGATCGGCCGAGCGGCGGGGGGTACGCTGCGGCGGGCGGACGGGATGGCATCGACCGTGACCGCGGTCACCGATCGGGCGGCGGGGCTGGTCCGGCTGGTGCCGCCGGCGCTCCACATGACGCTGGCGCGGACGCTGCCGCGGGTGGCATCGCGCGCGCTGCCGGCGCTTTCGGCGCCCGAGCGCCTCCTGGTAGCGCCGCCGGTGATCGAGCCGGGCGATCCCGCCCGCGGCGCCGAGCTCTATGCCGGCCGCTTCGCCCTCGCCCGCCTCCTGGTCGATGCCGACGGCCGCTCGATCTTCGAGGTGCCGCCGCCCTCGGCCGACTGGGCAGCGGCCCTCGCCGGCTTCGCCTGGCTCGGCGACCTCGCCGCCGCCGGCACGTCGCTCGCGCAGGTCCATGCCCGCGCGCTCGTCACCGACTGGCTCTCCCGGCGCCCGCCCCGCATCGGCCGCCGCCCCGAGGTGGCGGCGCGACGCCTGATCGCCTGGCTCGCCTGGTCGCGCTTCCTCCTGGAGGGCGCCGACACGCGCTTCGTCCGCCGCTTCCTGCGCGCGGTCGCGACCGAGAGCCGGACGCTGCGGGCCACCGCGTGGCGCGCGTCTGCGGGGCTGCCGCGCCTGACCGTCGCAGTCGCCCTCGCCGAAGCCGCGCTGGCGATGGCGGTGCCGCCGGGCCAGCTCCGCCGCCGCCTGGCGTTGCTCACCGCCGAGCTGGAGCGCCAGATCCTGCCCGACGGCGGCCATATCAGCCGCAACCCCGCGGCCCTGATCGAGCTGCTGCTCCTGCTGCTGCCGCTCCGCGAGGCCTGCGTCGCCCGCCAGGTCGAGCCGCCGGCGGTGCTGCTCGGCGCGCTCGACCGCATGCTGCCGATGCTGCGCTTCTTCCGCCACGGCGACGGCGCCTTCGCCCTGTTCAACGGCATGGGCACGACCCAGCCGGCCCTGGTGGAGGCCATCCTCGGCTTCGACGACGCCGCCGGCCGGCCGGTGCTGAACGCCCCGCACTCGGGCTACCAGCGCCTGGAGAGCCGGAGCGGCCTCGTCGTCATCGCCGACACCGGCGCGCCGCTGCCGACCGCGGTCAGCGCCGCCGCCCACGCCGGGGCGCTGTCGTTCGAGCTGTCGCTCGGGCGCGAGCGCGTCGTCGTGAATTGCGGCGCGAGCCTTCGCGGCGACGACGCGTGGCGCAGCGCCGCGCGCTCGACTGCAGCGCATTCGACGCTCGGGCTCGACGCCGTGTCGTCCTGCCGCTTCCTCGGCGGACGCCTGGCCCGGCTCGCCGGGCCGCTGGTGCTGGCGGGACCGTCGGCGATCAAGGTGACCCGCGAGGACGGCCCCGCCGCGACCACCGTGCGCGCCGCCCATGACGGCTATGCCGCCCGCTTCGGCGCGCTGCACGAGCGCACTCTGGTCGCCTCCGGCGATGCGCTCGACGGCTTCGACCGCCTCGTGCCTGCGCCGGGGCGAACCCTCGCCGACGAGGAGGCGACGCTGCGCTTCCACCTCCATCCCGACGTCGCGGCGCGGCTCGGCGACGACAGCCGCATCGTCCTGATCCGCACCCCGGGCGGCCGGAGCCTCGCCTTCGCCGCCGAGGGCCACCCGCTCGCGCTCGATGAATCGATCCACCTCGCCGACCCGATGGGCCCGCGGCGGTCGAGCCAGATCGTGCTCCGCGTGCGCAGCGGCCAAGCGTCGCGGCTCGCCTGGCGCTTCGCCCTGGCCGAGCCCTGACGCTTTGCCCGGCCGGGCCGCCGTGCTATCGCCCGCGCTTTCCTCCTGCCGCGAGACCGCCATGGCTGCCGACCGCCCGATCGCCCGTGCGTTGCTGTCCGTCCACGACAAGAGCGGGCTGGTCGAGTTCGCCAAGGCGCTGGCGGGGCGCGGCGTCGTCCTGATCTCGACCGGCGGCACGGCGCGGGCGCTGAAGGAGGCCGGGCTCGAGGTCACCGACGTCGCCGAGGTCACCGGCCAGCCCGAGATGATGGACGGCCGGGTCAAGACGCTGCACCCGGCGATCCACGGCGGGCTTCTCGCCATCCGCGACAACGCCGAGCATCGCGCCGCCATGGCGAAACACGGCATCGCCGGCATCGACCTCCTAGTCTCGAACCTCTATCCGTTCGAGGCGACGGTGGCGCGCGGCGCCGGACCCGACGAGGTCATCGAGAACATCGACATCGGCGGCCCGGCGATGACCCGGGCCGCGGCCAAGAACCATGCCGACGTGACCGTCGTCGTCGACCCGGCAGACTATGCGGTGGTGCTGGCCGAGATGGCCGACCACGGCGGCGCCACCACCGCCGCGCTGCGCCGTCGCCTCGCCGCCAAGGCCTTCGCCCGCACTGGCGCCTACGACGCGGCGGTGTCGAACTGGATGGCTGACGCCGCGGGCGAGACCGCGCCGGCGTTCCGCGCCTTCGGCGGCACGCTCCGGCAGACGTTGCGCTACGGCGAGAACCCGCACCAGCGCGCCGCTTTCTATGCCGGGCCGGTCGCCCGCTACGGCGTCGCCACCGCGCAGCAGATCCAAGGCAAGGAACTCTCCTACAACAACATCAACGACACCGACGCCGCCTTCGAGGCGGTCGCCGAGTTCGATCCGGCCAAGACGGCGGCCGTCGTCATCGTCAAGCACGCCAATCCCTGCGGCGTCGCCGAGGCGGGCGACCTCGCCGCCGCCTTCGAGCGGGCGCTGGCCTGCGACCCGGTCTCGGCCTATGGCGGCATCATCGCGGTGAACCGCCCGCTCGACGCGGCGGCGGCGACCGCGATGAGCCGCCTCTTCACCGAGGTCGTGATCGCGCCCGACGCCAGCGACGAGGCCAAGGCGGTATTCGCCGCCAAGAAGAACCTCCGCCTGCTCCTGACCGGCGGCCTGCCCGACCCGCGGGCGGCGGGCCTCGTCGTGAAGTCCGTCGCCGGGGGCCTCCTGGTGATGAGCCGCGACGACGCCTCGGCCGACGACATGACGCTGAAGGTCGTGACCAAACGGGCGCCGAGCGAGCGCGAGCTCGCCGACCTCCGCTTCGCCTTCAAGGTGGCCAAGCACGTCAAGTCCAACGCCATCGTCTATGCCCGGGACGGGGCGACGGTCGGCATCGGCGCCGGGCAGATGAGCCGGGTCGATTCGGCCCGGATCGCCGCGCGCAAGGCCGAGGACGCCGCCAAGGCCGCCGGCCTCGCCGAGCCCCTGACCCGCGGCTCGGTGGTTGCCTCCGACGCGTTCTTCCCCTTCGCCGACGGCCTCCTCGCCGCGGCCGAGGCCGGCGCCACCGCGGTCATCCAGCCCGGCGGCTCGATCCACGATGCCGAGGTGATCGCCGCCGCCGACGAGAAGGGTCTCGCCATGGTGGTCACGGGGATCAGGCATTTCCGCCATTGATCCGAATTGCCGGCCGGCGAATTTTCCGGCGCACGCCGGTCGATCCGTAAAGGTTGACGCAAAGGCTGGGATTGCTCTTTTCAATCGTTCCAGCCACACTCCGGCCATCAGTATGAATATGAGCGCGCCAACGCGCCGGGCCGGGTTGGGGAGCTGCAAACTTGAACCATCGGATCAATCGCGGCCCTCGTCATGTCCTGCGGGCCGCGCTCGCTGCCGTTGTGCTCGCGGGAGGCGCGGTGCTGTCGACCGGCGCCTCGGCCCTCACCCTGAGCCCGGCCTGCACCGTGCCGGACAAGCTCCTCGCCCTCACCGGCGACCTCGGCGAAGCGGCGGATCATGTCGCGACCTGGGGCGGCCTCCGCGTCCTCGCGATCGGCTCGTCCTCGACCGCCGGCGTCGGCGCCTCGGGCCCCGGCAAGACCTATCCCGCCCAGCTCCAGGCCGAGCTGAGCAAGCGCCTTCCCGGCATCTTCGTGCGCGTCATCAACCGCGGCAAAGGCGGCGAGGTGGCGGCGCAGACGGCGTTCCGCCTCCGCCACGACGTCCTGGAGTACAAGCCCGACCTCGTGATCTGGCAGGTCGGCACCAACGACGCCCTGCGCCACGTCGAATCCGACGCCTTCGCCGCCACGCTGGAGAACGGCCTCGCCTTCCTGCACGACCGCAAGATCGACGTCATCCTGATCGACCCGCAGATGTTTCCGCGCGCCGCCGACAACCTCGCCTATGCGGCGCTGGTGCAGCGCATCTCGGCCATCGCCGGCCACGAGGACGTCGCGGTGCTGCACCGCTTTGCCGCGATGAAGGCATGGGCGACGCTGCCCGAGGCGGTCCGGCGGCCGATGCTGTCGGCCGACGGCTTCCACATGGGCGACCAGGGCTACGCCTGCCTCGCACAGGTCTTGGCCGAAGGCATCGTCCGGCGGCTGCCCGAGACGGTGGCCGACCACGCGCCGGCCGAGACGCCGCCCTCCGCCGCCGTCGCCCGGCTTGCGCCCGTCCGGGAATAAGCGCGAAAACCCTTCCGCCCATTGCGACCGGTGAGGCGACAAGCCCCGCCGGTTCGTCCGGCCGACCTGGGATGTCTGGTCCGCCGAAGACGACTGGTCGCGGCGGCCGGCGCGCTACGCCCGGAGACGCGCCGCGGCGGGGCGCAGCTCGATCGGCCGGTCGGGAATGGTGATGCGGAAGGTCGCGCCGAGCGTGCCGTCGACCAGGCGGAGGTCGCCGCCATGGGCCCGCACCAGCTCGAAGGCGATGGCGAGGCCGAGCCCGGTGCCGCCGCTCCGCGACGAGCCGGTGAACGGCGCGAACAGATGCTCCCGCGCCCGCGCGCTGAGGCCGGGCCCGGTATCCGCGACCTCCACCACCACGACCGCGCCCTCGCGGCGGCCAACCACGCGGATCTGGTCGCGCGCCGGGTCGAGGTCGCCCCTGGCTTCCAGCGCCTGGCGCGCGTTGCGGAGGAGGTTCAGGAATACCCGGAACATCTGCTCCGGGTCGGCGTCGACCTCAAGGTCGCGCTCGATGCAGGCGCTCCACCCGATGCCGTCGGCCTCGTCCAGCGCGAGCGCCTCGCGGGCCTCGGCGAGGATCGCCTCGAGCGGCGCGCGGCGGCGGCGCGGCGGCGCCTCGCGGGCGCGGCCATATTCCAGCGTCTCGCGGCAATAATCGGCGGCGCGGTGGAGCGTTGCGAGCAGCTTCTCGCCGACGCGGCGGATGGTGGGATCGGTCGCGCTCTCCAGCCGCTCGGAAAAAAGCTGCGCCGAGGTCAGGATGCTGCGGAGGTCGTGGTTGATCTTGGCAACCGCGAGGCCGAGCGCGGCGAGCCGGGCGCCGCTCTGGAGCTGGGCGTGGATCTCGCGCTGCATCGCGGCGAGTTCGCACTCGGCGACGCCGATCTCGTCGGCGCGCCGGGTCGGCGCGACGATCCGTGCCGGGTCGGTCGGGGCCTGGCCGAAATAGACCATCTCCTCGGTCAGCCGCCGGACCGGACGCAGGATCAGGTGGTCGAGCGCGAAATAGATCAGCGCCGCGGTGATGCCCGAGATCAGGAGCGACAGCAGCAGCACGTTGGCCGAATAGGACAGCAGCGCCTCGCGGAGCGGCTTCTCCTCGATCACGAGCTCGACGAAGCCGCCGCCCATCGGGGGCTGGCCGACCACCCGGAGCACCCGGTTGCCGCTCGAGACCAGCGTCGCCAGCGCCTCGCCGATCGCCATGAACGAGGTCTCGCTGCGGAGATCGACCGTCTTCGCGACGGTGGGCGGCTCCTCCGAGCGCGCCAAGAGGCGGCGGGAATCGTCGGTCTTGAGCACGATCACGAGCGCATCGACGCTCTGCAGGAGCTGGCGCGACACCCAGTCCGGCACCATGCCCGTCGGCGCCGCGTCGAGCACCAGCGCGACGGCGCGGGCGCGGCCGATGCGGTCGGCCAGCCAGCGCTCGTAGTAGTTCCCGATCGAGGGCAGGTAGATCAGGACCTCGGCCAGCATGACGAAGCACACCGTCAGGCCGAGCAGCTTCCCCGACAGGCCGAGACGCGGACAGTTCAGCGGATCCAGGCGTCGCATGCGGCGCTTCCCCGACGCCGGCGGCCATCCTGCCGCGCCGCGGGATGATGCGGCGGACGCCTGCCAGGGTCAAATGGCGGGCAGACGCAGACCTGCTTCGGCTGGATATGCCGTTTCCCCCTCGGAAGAGGCCTATGGTGATGGCGCTTGCGGCTTGCCGTGGTGAGCAGGATGTCCGGGCTGAAGGAGTTCGCCCCCGAGATTTGGATTGCGGACGGCTCCGTCGTCACGGTCGCGGGGTTTCGCTACCCGACGCGAGCGGCAGTCATAAGACTCGCCGTCGGCGCGCTCTTCGTCTAGTCTCCGATCGCGCTCTCGGACGCTCTGCGCGAAGACATTCAGGCGCTCGGAGAGGTCCGCTATCTCGCACCACCGAATTCGCTGCACCATGTGTTCCTGGGGGAGTGGCAGCGGGCATACCCGGACGCGGTCGTCTACGCCCCGCCGGGCTTGCGGCGGAAGCGGCCGGACATCAGGTTCGACGGCGATTTCGGCGAAAAGCCCGCGGGAGAATGGGCGATGGACATCGACCTTGCCGTCGTCCGGGGCAACCGGATCACGACGGAGGTGGTCTTCTTCCACCGCAAGAGCGGGACGGTGCTGTTCACCGACCTCATCCAGCATTTCCCGCCGGGATGGTTCAAAGGCTGGCGCAGCGTCGTGGCGAGGCTCGATTTGATGGCGGCCGCCGAGCCGGCGGTGCCGCGAAAGTTTCGTCTCGCCTTCACCGATCGCCGCGCGGCCCGCGCCTCGATCCAGCCGATCCTGGCGTGGCCGGCTGAACGGGTGCTGATGGCGCACGGCGAGCCGATCTGCACCGGCGGGCGCGAATTCGTCCGCAGCGCATTTCGCTGGATGACCGGCTGAACGCGGCAGCAAGCCGCCGCGTTGACTTCGCCCGCGGCTTTTCCCTATAAGCGGGGCCAGTCGGGCGCCCCCTGGGGCGCCGCCTTCATTTCTGCCGCGAAGCGTGCCGGTCGGCGCCGTCCTGCGGCCGGAGAGCCGTCGTGAAACGCACCTACCAGCCGAGCAAGCTCGTCCGCAAGCGCCGCCACGGCTTTCGCGCCCGCATGGCGACCAAGGGCGGGCGCAAGGTCGTCGCCGCCCGCCGCGCCCGCGGCCGCAAGCGGCTGAGCGCCTGAGCGCCCCGGTGGCCGCGGCCTGCGGCCGGGGGACAGGCGGCATCGACCGGCTGCGACGGCGAGCCGATTTCCTCGCCGCCAAGCGCGGCCGCAAGGCCCATTCGGCGCTGATGACGCTGGAGATGCTGCCGCGCGACGAGGCGCGGCTGCCGCGGCTCGGCTTCACCGTGACCAGGCGGGTCGGCACCGCGGTCGAGCGCAACCGCATCCGCCGCCGCCTCCGCGCGGCTGCGGCCACGGCGCTGGTGGCGGCGCGGCCGGGCTGCGACTATGTGATCGTCGCCCGCCGGGGCGCCATCGACGCCGCCTTCGCGCGCCTCGTCGGCGATCTCGAGCGGGCGGTGCAGCGGGTGCACGCGACCAAGTCCGGCGCCAAGCCGACGAGCGAGGAGGCGCCGGAGCGCGCCTGACCAGAAAGGTCGACGATGTCGGACAACCGCAATTTCTTCATCGCCATCCTGATCTCGGTCGTCATCCTCGCCGGCTGGGAATATTTCTACGGCGCGCCCGAGAGCCAGCGCCAGCAGCAGGCGGCGCAGCAAGCCCAGGTCGCGCACGGCACCAAGGCCGCCGGCAAGGCGACGCCGCAGTCGACCGCGCCCGGCGCCACCTCGGCGCCCGGCGCCGCGGCCGGCACCGCCGCGCCGACCACCCGCGCCGCCGCGATCGCGGCCTCGCCCCGGATCAAGATCGAGACCCCGCGCCTCGCCGGCTCGATCGACCTCCACGGCGCCCGGATCGATGACCTCTCGCTCAAGGACTACCACGAGACGGTCGACCCCAAGAGCCCGGACATCGTGCTGTTCTCCCCGTCGGGGAGCCCGCGGCCCTACTACGCCGAATATGGCTGGGTCGCCGCGCCGGGCACCAACGCTGACCTCCCCGGATCCGACACGCTGTGGAGCGCCGCCGACCAGGCCCCGCTGACCCCGAGCCACCCGGTGACGCTGACCTGGGACAACGGCCACGGCCTCGTCTTCCGCCGCACCATCGCGGTCGACCAGACCTACATGTTCACCGTCACCGAGGCGGTCGAGAACCACACCGGGGCGCCGGTCACGCTCAGCGCCTATGCCCTGATCTCGCGCCACGGCAAGCCGGAATCGACCGGCACCTACGTGCTGCACGAGGGCATGATCGGCTGGCTCGGCTCGGACGGGCTGAAGGAGGTCACCTACTCGTCGATCGACAAGGACAAGACCGACAGCTACACGAGCGACCAGGGCTGGCTCGGCATCACCGACAAGTACTGGGCGGCGGCGGTGATCCCGCCGCAGGGCAAGGGCAACTTCAAGGCCCGCTTCCTCTCGACCGGGACCGAGGAGCCGAGCTACCAGGCCGACTACCTGATGCCGCCGACCACGGTCGCGCCCAACGCGACCGGGACGGTCGTGGCGCGGCTCTTCGCCGGCGCCAAGGAAGTCGCCACCGTCAACCACTACACCAACGACGAGCACGTGCCGCGGTTCGATCTCATGATCGACTGGGGCTGGTTCTACTTCATCACCAAGCCGATGTTCTGGCTGATCGACTCGATCTACCACGTCGTCGGCAATTTCGGCATCGCCATCCTCATCACCACCGTCATCATCAAGACGGTGTTCTTCCCGCTCGCCAACAAGTCCTTCTCCTCGATGTCGAAGATGAAGCGGCTGCAGCCGGAGATGACCAAGCTACGCGAGCGCTTCAAGGACGACCGCGCCGCCCAGCAGAAGGCGATGATGGAGCTGTACTCCAAGGAGAAGATCAACCCGGTGGCCGGCTGCCTGCCGATGGTGGTGCAGATCCCGGTGTTCTTCGCGCTCTACAAGGTGCTCTACACCACCATCGAGATGCGCCACGCGCCGTTCTTCGGCTGGATCAAGGACCTCTCGGCGCCCGACCCGACCACGATCTTCAACCTGTTCGGCCTGATCCCGTGGGATCCGACCGCGGTGCCGGTGATCGGTCACTATCTCGGGCTCGGCGTATGGCCCTTGATCATGGGCACGACCTACTGGGTGCAGATGCGCCTCAACCCGGCGCCCCCCGACCCGACCCAGGCCTTCGTCTTCAACTGGATGCCGGTGTTCTTCACCTTCCTGTTGTCGTCGTTCCCGGCGGGCCTCGTGATCTACTATTCGTGGAACAACTCGCTGACGATCCTGCAGCAGAGTATCATCATGCACCGCCAGGGCGTGAAGGTGGAATTGTGGGACAACATCCGCGGCGTCTTCGCCCGCAAGCGACCACGACCACAAAGCTGACGGCGCTTCGCGCTGCCATGGCCGGGCTTGTCCCGGCCATCCACGACTTCCTTTGACGGTGGCGGCGGCCTGCAAGTGCTCGACGCCGGCGCGCCGCCCCTTCATCCGGTCGTCCCTCGGACGACTCGACCTCTCCCCGCCGGGGAGAGGCGAAGGTGCCGCGGCTCCCGCACCCCCTCTCCCGGAGGGAGAGGTGGGGTCGCCTGCGTAGCAGGCGAGCCGGGTGATGGGTTACGGCGCCAGCGAGGAAGCGCGTCACCTTCCCGATCGCCGGCGCACACCGCCCTTGACCCTGGGGGGCGGGGGCGGCAGAACCGCCGCGACCGCCGCCAGCCCCCGTGCCGATGAGCCTTTTCCCCCTCGCCCTGCCGCCCGGCTTTCGCATCGCGACCGGCCTCGCCGGCCTGCCCGCCGAGCTTCGCGGCGGCGCGGTCGCGATCGGCAATTTCGACGGGCTCCACCGCGGCCACCGCGCCGTCATCGCCGCAGCCGAGCAGGCGGCGCGGCCGGCGGTGGCGCTGAGCTTCGACCCGCATCCCCGCCATTTCTTCCAGCCCGAGCGGCTGTTCCGCCGCCTCTCCGGCCGCCGCGAGCGCCTCGCGCTCCTCGCCGGCAGCGGCCTCGACGGCGCGGTGATCCTGCCGTTCGACGCCCAGATGGCCTCGCTCTCGGCCGAGCGCTTCGTGGCTGATGTCTTGGTCGGTGCCCTCGGTGCCAAGGCGGTCGCGGTCGGCTACAATTTCCACTTCGGCAAGGGCCGCGAGGGCTCGCCGGAGTTCCTCCGCGACGCCGCGCGGCGCCACGGCTTCGCCGTCACCGTGGTCCAGCCCGAGGAGGACGACGGCCCGGTCTCCTCGACCAATATCCGCGACCTCCTCGGCTCGGGGCGGGTCGAGCGCGCCAACCGGCTGCTCGGCTATCGCTGGTTC
>DASZVN010000128.1:0-6894 GCA_035547055.1 Hyphomicrobiales bacterium | reverse complement strand
ACGGCCAGGTGCTGTTCCTGCCGCCCGGGACCTTCGGCTCCTTCGTGATGACGAAAACCGCGCGGGCCTTCGGCTCGACGGCATCCTTCGCCGTCGCCGAGACCGGCACGCTCCCCTGGCTGGCGCGGAAGCGCGGCGCGGCCGAGGTCGCCGTCAGCGCCCGCGCCGCCCGGCTGCCGACCGGGGTGTTTCCCGCCCGCGAGACGAGCCGGGCGCTCGACGTCGTGGGGCAGGCCTTCCCCGGCGTAATCCTCCCGGTCGAGGACGCGCTGTCGGCGGCGCTGATGAACGCGGGGCCGATCATCCACCCGCCGCTGATCCTGATGAACGCCGGGCCGATCGAGCATTTCGAGCGCTGGGACATCCACCACGAGGGCACCCAGCCCGCGATCCGCCGCGTCCACGACGCGCTCGACGGCGAGCGGGTCGCGATCCGCGCGGCGCTGGGCTACGGCCCACCGCATTTTCCCCTCGCCGACCACTACAACTCGGCCGGCTGGATGTATGGCGAGCGCGCCCACGACAAGCTGGTCGGCTCGGGCGACTGGCACGAGCGGCTCGATCTCGAACGCCATCGCTATCTCAGCGAGGATGTCGCGCTCGGCCTCGCCTTCCTGGTCTCGGTCGGCGAATGGGCGGGGATGCCGTGCCCGGTTGCCGCAGGCCTGCTGGCGATCGCCGGCGCGGCCACCGGCAACGATTTTCGCCAGACCGGCCGCACCCTCGGCTCGCTCGGCCTCGCCGGCCTGACGCCGAGCGCGATGCACGCGCTGCTGCGGGAGGGGCTGTGATGCCAACCGCTTGCGACGCCGGCTCCGCCGTCATTGCGAGGAGCGCAGCGACGAAGCAATCCAGGGGCCGCAGGCGCCGGCGGCTGTCGCCTCTGGATTGCGTCGCTTCGCTCGCAATGACGGCTTCGGCTTGCCCAAACCGACCAATATTCGGGCCTCCATTATGACCGCAGGCGAGCATGCGACCATCGCCTGCGTCGGCGCCGGACGGATGGGCCGCGGCATCGCCCATTGCTTCGCCTATGCCGGCCACGACGTGCGCCTGATCGACGGCAAGGTGCGCGCCGACGAGGCCTTCTCCCGGCTCGCCGAGGAGGCGCTGGCCGAGGTCCGCGGCACGCTCGCGACGCTGGCGGACCTCGGCGGCTTCGACGCCGCGCTGATCGAGCCGATCCTGGCGCGGGTCTCGGTGCACCCGCTCGCAGAGGCGGCGGCGGCACTGAAGGGCGTCCGCTACGTCTTCGAGGCGGTGCCCGAGACCAGGGAGGCCAAGGCCGAGGCCCTCGGCCTGATCGACCGCCTCGCCGGCCCCGACGCCATCGTCTGCTCGACCACCTCGACCCATCTGTCGACCGAGCTTGCGGCGCTTTCCGGCCGGCCGGCGCGCTTCCTCAACGCCCATTGGCTGAACCCGGCCTTCCTGGTGCCGCTGGTCGAGCTCAGCCCGACGCCCGACACCGACCCGGCCGCCGTCGCCGAGGTGAAGGCGCTGCTCGAAGCCATCGGCAAGGTGCCGGTCGAATGCGCGGCCTCGCCCGGCTACATCGTGCCGCGCATCCAGATGCTGGCGATGAACGAGGCCGCGCGCCTCGTCGAGGAGGGCGTCGCGACCGCCGCGGAGGTCGACAAGGCGGTGAAATACGGCTTCGGCTTCCGCTTCGCGGTGCTCGGCCTCCTGGAGTTCATCGACTGGGGCGGCGGCGACATCCTCTACTACGCGAGCCGCTACATGACCGGCGCGACCGGCGAAAGCCGCTTCGCCGCGCCCGCCGTCATCGAGGCCAACATGGCCGAGGGCCGCAACGGCCTCCGCGACGGCCAGGGCTTCTTCGACTATGCCGGGATGGACCTCGCGGCCTATCGGCGCGCGCGCCTCGGCGGATTCCTGCGTATGCTGCAAGAGGCCGGCCTGGCGCTGCCGCCCGCGGCGGCGGCCTCGTCCGGCGAAGGAGGCTGAGCATGGCGCGCTATTCCGATCCCGCCGAGCTCGGGGCCCTGATCCGGCCCGACCGCGTCCACCGCGATCTCTACACCGACCCGGAGATCTTCCGCCTCGAGATGCGGCATCTCTTCGCCAATACCTGGGTCTATGTCGGCCATGCCAGCCAGATCCCCGAGCCCGGCGACTATCTCACCACCGACATCGGCGACCAGCCCGTGCTGGCCGTGCGCCACACCGACGGCACCGTCCGCGTGCTCTACAACCGCTGCGCCCACAAGGGCGTGAAGATCGCCTCCGAGGCCTGCGGCAAGACCGGGCGGCTGTTCCGCTGCCCCTACCACGGCTGGGCCTACCGCACCGACGGCGCGCTCCATTCGATCCCGATGAAGGAGGGCTACGAGGGCACCGGCCTCGCCGACACCGATTCGGCGCGCGGCCTCGCCGCGGTCGGCGGCGTCCACGTCTATCGCGACTTCATCTTCGCCCGCCTCGCGCCCACGGGCATCGGCTTCGACGCGTTCTTCGGCGAGAGCCTGTCGTCGATCGACAACATGGTCGACCGCTCGCCCGAGGGGCGGCTCGTGCTGGAAGGCGCGCCGCTCCGCTACATGCACCCGTGCAATTGGAAGATGCTGGTCGAGAACCAGACCGACACCTGCCATCCGATGATCGCCCACGAATCCTCCGCCGGCACCGCGGTCTCGGTGTGGAAGCGCGAGGAGGGCAAGGGCGGCAGGAAGCCGATGGCGGTCGAGGTCTATGCGCCCTTCGTCTCGCCCTACGAGTTCTTCGAGAAGATGGGCATCCGCGTCTGGCCGAACGGGCACGGGCACACCGGCGTCGTCACTTCGATCCACGCCGACTATTCGGCCGTGCCGGGCTATTTCGAGCAGATGGTGGCGGCCTACGGCGAGGAGCGGGCGCGGGCGATCCTCGGCGAGAACCGCCACAACACGATCTACTTCCCCAACATCATGGTGAAGGGGCCGATCCAGACCTTGCGCGTGTTCAAGCCGCTCGCGGCCGACCGCACGCTGGTGGAAAGCTGGACCTTCCGCCTCGCCGGTGCGCCGGACATGCTGTTCGCCCGCACGCTGATGTACAACCGCCTGATCAACGCGCCGACCTCGATCGTCGGCCACGACGACCTCGAGGTCTACGAGCGCGCCCAGCTCGGCCTCGCCGCCGACGGGCTGGAGTGGGTCAACGTCCAGCGCCTGTGGCGCCCCGGCGAGGACGAGGACACGACCGCGCTCGCCGGCGGCACCAGCGAGCGGCAGATGCGCAACCAGTTCCACGCCTGGCTGAAGTTCATGACCCCGCCGACGCCTGCGGGCGCCGCCCTGCACGAGGCTGCGGAATGAGGCTGGGCACCTCCACCGTCATGGCCGGGCTTGTCCCGGCCATCCACGACTTCCTTCGCGGTGCCGCCGTCGACTCGTGGATGCCCGGCCCAAGGCCGGGCATGACGGAGTGCGTGTCGTGACGACAATCGGGGAAAAGGACCTCGTCTATTTCGTCTATCGCGAGGCGCGGCTGCTGGACGAACTCCGCTACGAGGAATGGCTCGCGCTGTTCGCCGAGGACGGCCATTACTGGATGCCGGCCGAGTGGCAGCAGACCGACCCGGTGCTCCAGGCCTCGCTGATGTACGAGGACCTGCTGCTGCTCCGCATCCGCATCGAGCGCCTCGCCGGCGCCCGCACCTTCAGCCAGAAGCCGAAGAGCCGCGCCCAGCACCTCCTCCAGGCGCCGCAGGTCGACGAAATCGACCCCGCCGCCAACCGTTTCCGTACCTATACGCCGTTCCACTACGCCGAGACCCGCGGCGACAGCGCGGTGTTCTACGCCGGCTGGGCGCGCCACGAGCTGCGCCTCGAGGAGGGCGCGCTGAAGATCGTGCTGAAGCGCGTCGACCTCGTGAATTTCGACGCCGCCTTCGGCAACATCCAGCTCTTCATGTGATGGCGATGCCGCCGGTGCCTCTCCTCCGTCATGCCCGGGCTTGGCCCGGGCATCCACGCGTTTGCGGCGCCTCCGCGAGGAAGTCGTGGATGGCCGAGCCAAGCCCGGCCATGACGGTGGGGGCGGCATCCAATGGCTGACCAGACCGTCTTCGCGCGTTTCGCCGCGACGGCGGCGCGTTTTCCGGCGCGGCCGTTTCTCGTCGTGCTGCCGGAGACGGCGGCGGCCTACGGCATCGCCGAAGGCGCGATCGCCTATCGCGACGCGCAGGCCGCGGTCGAGCGCCTCGCCGCCGCCTATCGCATGGCCGGCTACGGCGCCGGCCACCGCGTCGGCCTCCTCTTGGAGAACCGGCCGGCCTTCCTCTTCCATTGGCTCGCGCTGAACTCGCTGGGCGCCGCGATCGTGCCGATCAACCCGGACCTTCGCGCCGCGGAGCTGGACTATCTCGTCGCCCATTCCGAGATCGCGCTCGCGGTGGCCTTGCCGAACCGGGCTCCGGACCTCGCCGCAGCGGCCGCCGCCTCGGGGCGCACGCTCGCCGTGATCGGGCCGGACGACGCCCCGCCGCGCGCCCCCTTCGCCCCTGCCGCGGCGGTGCCGTCGCGCAACGCCGAATGCGCGCTCCTCTATACCTCCGGCACCACCGGCAAGCCGAAGGGCTGCGTGCTCCCGAACGACTATTTCCTCCGCGCCGGCGAATGGTACGAGGCGGTTGGCGGGCTCTGCCGGATCGCGGCCGATCCGCCCGAGCGGATGCTGACGCCGCTGCCGCTGTTCCACATGAACGCGCTCGCCTATTCGGTGATGGCGATGGTGACGGTCGGCGGCGCGCTCGCGGTGCTCGACCGCTTCCACCCGCGGAGCTGGTGGGACAGCGTGCGCCGCTTCGACGCCACCGCGATCCACTACCTCGGCGTCCTGCCGGCGCTCTTGATGGCGGCCCCGCCGTCGCCCGACGATCGCGCGCACAAGGTGCGCTTCGGCTTCGGCGCGGGCGCCGAGCGCACCCTGCACGCCGCGTTCGAGGAGCGCTTCGGCTTCCCGCTGGTCGAGGCCTGGGCGATGACCGAGACCGGCGCCGGCGCGGTGGTGGTGGCGAACCGCGAGCCACGAAAGATCGGCACCGCCTGCTTCGGCAAGCCCGCGCCCGCGGTCGAGGTGTCGATCCGCCGCGACGATGGCGCCGAGGCGGGCACCGACGAGCCCGGCGAACTCCTGGTGCGCCACGCCGGCCCGGATCCCCGCGCCGGCTTCTTTCGCGAGTACCTCAAGGATCCCGAGGCCACCGCCGCGGCCTGGGAGGGCGGCTGGTTCCACACCGGCGACGTCGTCCTGCGCGACGCCGACGGGCAGCTTCACTTCATCGACCGCAAGAAGAACGTGATCCGCCGCTCGGGCGAGAACATCGCCGCGGTCGAGGTCGAGGCCGTGCTCGGCCGCCATCCCGCCATCCGCCAGGTCGCGATCGCGGCGGCGCCCGACCCGCTCCGCGGCGAGGAGGTCGCGGCGCTGGTCGTGCCCGAGGTCGCGCCGCCCGACGGGACGGCGGCGCGCATCCTCGCCGAGGACATCGTGCGCTTCTGCCTGGAGCGGCTGGCCTACTACAAGGCGCCGGGCGTCGTGGCCTTCGTCGACGCCATCCCGCTGACCGCAACCGCGAAGATCCAGCGCGGCGCGCTCAAGGCCGCCGTCGCCGACGCGCTCGCCCGCGGCGATGCGATCGACACCGCGGCCCTGAAGAGGCGGACGGCGTGATGGCGGCCATCGTGAAGCGGCCGCGAACGCCTTATCGCGACGTCGCGGTCGCGGTGCCGGTCAGCGTGCCCTATGTGCGCTACTCGGTCGAGAGCGCGCATTGGTGGATCGCCCGCGCGCTCCGCGCGCTCACGGGGCGCGCCGGCATCCGCCCGACCGATCTCGACGGCCTCGCGGTGTCGAGCTTCACGCTGTCGCCCGACACCGGCGTCGGCCTGACCCAGCATCTCGGCCTCACCCCGCGCTGGCTCGACAACATCCCGATGGGCGGGGCGAGCGGCATCGTCGCGCTCCGCCGTGCCGCGCGCGCGGTCGAGGCAGGCGACGCCACGCTCGTCGCCTGCGTCGCCGCCGACGCCAACCAGGTCGACAGCTTCCGCAAGCTGCTCTCCTCGTTCTCGCGCTTCGCCCAGGATGCCAGCTACCCCTACGGCTATGGCGGGCCGAACGGCTCCTTCGCCCTCCTGACCGACCACTACATGCGGACCTATGGCGCGACCCGCGAGGATTTCGGCCGCATCTGCCTCGCCCAGCGGGCCAACGCGCTGACCTATCCCCACGCGATCATGAAGACGCCGCTCTCGATGGCGCAATATCTCGGCGCCCGGCCGATCGCCGACCCGATCCATTTGTTCGACTGCGTCATGCCCTGCGCCGGCGCGGAGGCGTTTCTCGTCACCACGGCCGATGTCGCGAGGGATCTCGGCCTCCCGTTCGCGCGCGTCCTCGCGACCATCGAACGCCACAACGCCTTCCCCGACGACCCGATCCAGGAGCGCGGCGGCTGGGCGATGGACAAGGACGAGCTCTGGGCGATGGCGGGCCTCGCGCCGGACGACGTCGAATTGGTCGAGACCTATGACGACTACCCGATCATCGTGATGATGCAGCTCGAGGACCTCGGATTCTGCGCCAAGGGCGAGGCGCCCGCCTTCGTCCGCAGCCACGATCTCACCAATGGCGGCGACTTCCCGCACAACACCTCGGGCGGCCAGCTCTCCGCCGGCCAGGCGGGCGCCGCCGGCGGCGCGCTCGGCCTGGTCGAGGCGCTGCGGCAGGTCACCGGCCAGCCGCTGTCGGCGCCGGTGCCGGGCGCGAGGACGGCGCTGGTCTCGGGCTTCGGCATGATCAACTACGACCGCGGCCTCTGTACCGCCGCCGCCGTGCTGCAGGGGGAGGGATGATGGACCTGAGAGGCCGTAGCCCCTCACCCGGGTC
>DASZVN010000127.1:0-4910 GCA_035547055.1 Hyphomicrobiales bacterium | reverse complement strand
CGGCTCGAGGCCGTGCCCGGCGGCGTTGCGCAGGAGGTGCGGCAGCACCCGGGCGAGTGCCCGCGCCGTCGCCGCATCGAGCGGGATGGCATGGTCCTCGACCACGAGGTCGAAGCTCTTGCCGAGGGCGCGGGCGAGATGGGCGCCGAGCGCCGGCAGCGCGGCCCATGGCGCGGCGGCCGGCGCCGCCGGCGGGTCGCCGAGGCCGTCGAGGCGCTCGGCGATCGCGGCGCAGAGATCGGCCACCGCCGCCGGGTCGCCGGCGCCGTCGAGCATGTCCTCGCCGCGGTGGGCGAGCGCCGCGACGTCGTCGAGGCCGAGAAAGCCGCAGGAGCCCTTCAGGGTATGCAGCACCCGCCGCGCCGCGCCGCGCGCCGCGGCATCCGCAGGCCGCCGCGCCAGCACCGCGAGGTCGTCCCCCAGCAGGGCGAGCGATTCGCGCGCTTCGGCGAGAAACAGCGCCAGCAGGTCGTCCATCGGGTCTCCGCGCGGGGCGCAAGCCCGCGGAAACCATATGAACGGGAGGATCTTAGTGTTCTGTGAACGGTGAAGAGGGCGCCGCGGCCCTGCTCACCGTTGATTGTCGCGGTTCACCGGCACGGCCGAGATCGTCACCCGCTCGCCCTCGGCGGCGATCGTGACGGCCATGCCGGCGGCGCGGGCGACATAGCCGGCGAAGAAGGGCTGGATGACGTGGGCGTCGAGCGCGCCCTCGAAATCGCCGGAGAGCAGCGCCGCCGCCTCGCCGGGAACGCGGGCGTTGGTGCCGGCCGCGACCAGCGTGAACTGCGGCTCCTCGCCGTCCGAGACCGTCGCCGTCACGGTCCCGCCGCGCGGCACTGCGGCCAGTGCGATCACGACGAGGTTGAGCAGCAGCTTGACCTGGTTCTTGGGCAACAGGCGCCGCGGCGCCTGCCAGACCAGCTCGGTCTTGCCGTCGAGGACGAGGCCGCGGGCCACGTTCTCCGCATCGCCGAGGTCGATCGCCGCGCCGGCCGAGCCCGCGGCGCCGAAGGCGAGGCGGGCGAACTGCAGCCGCGCCGAGGCCTGGCGCGCGCTCTTCTTGATCAGCTCGAGAGCGAATTCGCGGGTCTGCGGGTCCGGCCCCTCCTCCAGCACCTCGAGGCCGTTGATGATGGCGCCAACTGGGCTGATGACGTCGTGGCAGAGCCGGCTCGCCACCAGCGAGGTCAGGTCGAGCGGATCGATGTCGCTGGTCGCCCCCATGCTTGCTCCCCGCCGGCGGATGGGCCACAGCTTCGCCGCCATCCTGGCCTGATACACCGCGGCCGCCGCTTCGCTCAAGCGCGGGCGTGCCGGCCCCACAGGGAGCTTCGACATGGCCCGACCGGGCGACCGCGCCCTCGCCCTGGCGCTTGCGGCGCTGACCGCCGAGGCCGGGCGGCTGATCCTGGAGATCGCCAAGGCCGGCGCCGAAGGCCGCCTCAAGGGCGACGGCTCGCCGGTGACGCTCTGCGACGAGCGCGCCGAGGAGTTCCTGCTCGAAGGGCTCGCCGGCCTCCTGCCCGGCGTGCCGGTGGTCGCCGAGGAGAGCGCGAGCCGCGGCGTGGTGCCCGCGGCCGCGTCGGATTTCCTCCTGGTCGATCCGCTCGACGGCACCAAGGAATTCATCGCCGGACGCGACTGCTACACCGTGAATGTCGGCCTGATCGCGGCCGGCGAGCCGGTCGCAGGCGCGCTCCACGCCCCGGCCCAGGGGCGGAGCTGGGCCGGCGCCGCGGACGCCGGGGCGTGGGGCGCCCGCCACGACCTCGGCGCGATCCCGGCCGCCGCCTCGTTCTTCCCGATCGCGACGCGGCCACCGGCGGTGCCGCCGGTCGCGCTGACGAGCCACAGCCACATGGAGGCCGAGAGCCTGGCCTTCCTCGACCGGATCGGCGCCGGCGAGCGGCGGCCGGTCGGCTCGTCGCTGAAATTCGCCGAGATCGCCGAGGGCCTCGCCGACGTCTATCCGCGCTTCGGCCCGACGATGGAGTGGGACACCGCGGCCGGCCATGCCGTGCTCGCCGCCGCGGGCGGCGTGGTGCTGACGCCGGGCGGACAGCCGTTCCGCTACGGCCACGCCGAGCGCGGCTATCGCAACGGCCCCTTCGTCGCCTGGGGCCGCGACCCGGGACCGGACAGTCCGGTCGGATAGCGGAAGCCGACTGTCTCCGGTTCGATCCGGATGCTATGTCATGCCCTGAGGGAGGGCATTTTCAATGGCAAAGATTACGACCGTCAACGGCTTCGCTCTTTCCATCACGGGCATCGATTTCAGCTCGTTTCTACATGCCCTGTCCTATTTCAATTCCACAAGTACGGTAGCGGCATATTACGGCGCCGGGAATTCGGACATCTTCTTCGGCAACCATTTCGTCATGGATCCGCAGGGCCTTCCGGCCAGGGGCGCCGTGACCACCTACGAGATCGCGGCGGACAACCACGTCGCCGCCACGATCGGCAAGATCGCCGTCCGCATGGAAAAGATCGTCGCCGCCGCCAAGACCGCCTCGACCGCCGACGACCACCATCTGGTCGCGCACCTTCTGCGCGGCGACGACACCATCTCGGGAGCCGATCGCGGCGACGTCCTGAGCGGCTTCGCCGGCGACGACACGATTCGGGGCGGTGCCGGAAACGACCAGTTGAGCGGCGGCGCGGGCGACGATGTCCTGCACGGCGGCATGGGACGGGACACGCTGAGCGGCGGCAGCGGCGCCGACGCCTTCGTGTTCGACACCGCGCTGACGGGGGCGGCCGACCGGATCACGGACTTCCGGACCGGCGTCGATACCATCGAGCTCGACCACCGCGTCTTCGGGCTGCGGACGGGCCATTTCGCCGCCGGCCAGTTCCACGTCGGCGCCGCGGCGGCGGATCACAACGACCATATCGTCTACAACGCGGCCACCGGCGCGCTCTCCTACGATGCCGACGGCGCCGGCGGGCACGCCGCGGTGCATTTCGCGACGCTCGCCGGACATCCCCATCTCGTCGCCGCCGATTTCCTCGTCGTCTGAGAACGGCGGCCAAAAAACCGCTTCGCCTTCGCCGCGGATGGGGGCACACTGGCCGGCGCTGATTCGGCCGTGGCGTCCGCCCGCCGGTCGGCGGGCCAAGAGCCGAACGGCCGGGCCCAGGGGACAGCGGCGTCGGCCCGGCAGCCTGCGAGACATGGAAGGATGAACCCATGCCGACGCATGCGTCCGCGCGCCTTGCCCTGGCCAGCGCCCTCGCCCTCGCTCTCTCCGCCGGTGCCGCCGCGGCCGAGGGCTATGGCGCGCCGACCCCGGCGCCGCCGCACGACTACGGCGCCGCGCCGGCCTATGGCGGCGGCCCGGACTACGGCGCCCCGCCGCCCCGGGTGATCCCGGCGCCCGACATGCGGCAGGACTATGCCGAGGCGCCGGCGCCGCGGACCTATTCGGTCCGCGAGATCGTCGATGCCGGCAACCATTTCTTCGGCGCCGGCGCCCGCGACCTCGCCGAGCTGGTCGAGCGCGCCGGCCAGCGCTGGGGCCGGCCCAACGGCTACATCCTCGGCGAGGAGGGCTCGGGCGCCGTGATCGGCGGCCTCCGCTACGGCGAAGGCGTGCTCTACACCCGCCCCGGCGGCGGGCGGCGGGTGTTCTGGCAGGGGCCCTCGGTCGGCTGGGACTTCGGCGGCAACGGCAACCGTACCATGTTCCTGATCTACAACCTGCCGAGCCAGGAGGCGCTGTTCGGCCGCTACGGCGGCATCAACGGCTCGGTCTACCTGGTCGGCGGCCTCGGCATGACGGCGATGGAGAACAACGGCATCGTGCTGGTGCCGATCCAGTTCGGCGTCGGCGCCCGGCTCGGCATCAATGTCGGCTACCTCAAGTTCACGCCGCGCCCGACCTGGAACCCGTTCTGACGGTCCCACCACCGGCGCGCGGCCCCTTTACGTCGTCCGGCGAACTTGCGCCGGCCGCCCGATCGCGGTGGAACATGAGCAGCCGGCGGCGGTTTAGTCCCCGCCGCCGGCCCGCTCGTCGGACACCGCAAGGCGGGCAGGCGCGACTTGCGGTGGCATGGGCGCCCTGGAACTCGAGGCCGCTTCGTGGCATCGTTGCCGGGTTGTAGAGGCGGCGCGAGGGCGGGAGTTCGCAGGCCATGGTCGAGCCGCTTCTGTATGCCGGGCTCGGCTTTCTCGTCGCGTCGCTGCTGTTCCTGTTCGTCGGCCGCGTGCTGTGGCTGCGGGCGGTCCACGTCACGACCGAGCGGCTCCTCCGCCGGCTGCCGACCTCGCGGGCCGCGATCATCGCCGAGCAGGATTTCGTCCGCGCCGACGCCGCCGTCGCCGTCCGCGGCATCGAGCGCCGCGCCGGCCGGCTGCAGGTCGAGCTCGCCGAGGCCAGGGCCGAGCTCGGCCGCCGCGACGCCCTGGTCCAGCGCCTCAAGGGCGACATCGCCGCTGCCACGACCAGCCTTGCCGCCGCCGAGGCGCTGCGCAGCGAGATCGACGCGCTCCGCACCGAACGCGCCGCCGCGCAGATGGCGGAGAGCGGCGCCAAGGCGGCACTGGAGCGCGCGACCGCCGCGCTGAAGCAGGCCGAAGCGGCGCGGGCCGCGCTGCAGGAGCAGCTCGACGCCGGCAAGCTCGACCTCGCTGCGCTCAAGATGGACCTCGCCGCCGCCGCGGCGGCCGCGGCGCATCAGGCCCGCGAAGGCGCCGCGGCGCGCGCGGCCGGCGCCGCCGCGCTCGAAGCCGCCCGCAAGGGCGCCGCCGACGCCGAGGCGATGCTGCGCGCCCGCCTCGCCGCGCTCGAAGCCGAGCTGACCGCCGAGCGCAAGGCCGCCCACGGCGTCGACGAGGACGCCGCGGCCGACCGCGCCCAGCTCCGTGCCCGGCTCGAGCAGCTCGCCGCCGAGATCAGCCGCCA
>DASZVN010000126.1:0-7177 GCA_035547055.1 Hyphomicrobiales bacterium | reverse complement strand
AGGCCGGTCCGGCGAAGGCGGTGCCGATGGGGCCGCCCGCCGCCCCGCCGGGGCCGCCGAGGGCGACGGAGCCTCCGGCGACCCCGCCGGCCGCCGCCGCGATCGCCAAGGCCGAGCCGCCGGGCGCGCCGCCGCTGTCGTCTCTCGGCCAGCCCCGTCCGGAACCCGCCTTCGGCGCGCCGGAGCTTCGCCGCAGCCGCTGGCCGGCGATCGCCGCCGGGGTCGTGGTGCTGCTCGTCGCCGCGATCGGCAGCGGTGCCTATCTCGCCCGCGACCAGCTTGCCGACATGCTGACGGCGACGCCGGCGCCGGCCAAGGGCACCGCGTCGGTGTCTGCCGCCCCGCCGAAGATCGTCGAGCGCGTCGGCACCGACAGCACCGCTTCGGCCAACGCTCCCGCCGCGACGACGAACGCCCCGGCCGCGACCGGCGCCCCGGCCACGGCGCCGAGCGCACCGGCGACGGCGCCGAACACGACCGTCGCGCGGCTCGACAAGCCGCCGACGCAGCCGAGCGGCGCCGCGACCGAGGCGACCCCGGCGGCGAGCCAGCGCGCCATCCTCTACGAGGAGACCCCCGACCGGCAGAGCGGCAGCGCCTTCGTCGGCACCGCGACCTGGTCGATCGACGCCGGCATCGAGGAGGCCGGGCACCCGCGCCAGACCGCGCTGATCGCCGACGTCGTCATCCCCGAGCGCAAGCTCCGCCTGAAGATGACGATCAAGCGCAACACCGACCAGACGCTGCCGGCGAGCCATACCATCGACCTGCAGTTCACCCTGCCGTCGGACTTCGCCAACGGCGGCATCGCCAACGTGCCGGGCATCCTGTTCAAGCCGACCGAGGAGGCCGGCGGCCAGGCGCTGGCGGCCCTCTCGGTCCGGGTGATGGACAATTTCTTCCTGATCGGCCTTTCGAACAATCCGGCCGAGCAGGCGAAGAACCTCGCCGCGATCCGCGACAACGGCTGGATCGACCTGCCGGTACTCTATGACAACGGCCGCCGCGCCGTCCTGACCTTCGGCAAGGGCGCCGCCGGGACCAAGGCGTTCGAGCAGGCCCTGGCGGCGTGGCAGCAGGAAGCGGCGACCGCCGCCAACACGCCGCCCCCCACGGCCGGCGCCCCCTCCGGCGCCGCGCCGGCCGGCCAGTCGCCCTCGCATTGAGGCTGTGACGGCGCCGGGGCGCGAGCGCCCGGTGCCGAAAGGCCTGCCTCGGGCTCAGGCCCCCCGGAAGAGCGGCAATCCCCAGGGGCGATGATGCGTCAATCGAGCTTCGCGGCCTGGAGGCGCAGGGCGTTCGCGACCACGCTGACCGAGGACAGCGCCATCGCCGCCGCGGCGATCACCGGCGACAGCAGGAGGCCGAAGGCCGGATAGAGCACGCCGGCGGCGATCGGCACGCCGAGCGCGTTGTAGACGAAGGCGAAGGTCAGGTTCTGGCGGATGTTCCGCATCGCCGCGCGGGACAGCCGGCGCGCGCGGAGGATGCCCGCGAGATCGCCGTGAAGCAGGGTCACGCCGGCGCTTTCGAGGGCGATGTCGGCGCCGCCGCCCATCGCGATGCCGACATCGGCCGCCGCCAGCGCCGGAGCATCGTTGATGCCGTCGCCGGCCATCGCGACCCGGCGGCCGGCGGCCCGGAGCCGCGCCACCGCCGCCGCCTTGTCCGCCGGCTTGAGCCCCGCCTCGACCTCCGCGATGCCGAGGCGGCGCGCCACGGCATTCGCCGCGGCCTCGCTGTCGCCGGTCAGCATCACCACCCGCATCCCGTCCGCCGCAAGCGCGCGCACCGCGGCGGCGGCGCTGCCTCGAACCGGATCGGCGATGGCCAGCAGGCCCGCCACCGCGCCGTCGACCGCCACGAACACGACCGTCGCGCCGTCGCTCGCCAGACGGGCGGCCTCGTCCGTGCCGGCGGCCGCGCCGTCGATGCCGAGCGCCGCCATCAGAGCGGCATTGCCGAGGGCGACGCGGCGTCCGTCGACCGCGGCGGTGATGCCCTGGCCGGCGAGCGAGTCGAAATCCCGTACCGCGGGCGCGCCAAGCCCCCGTTCGGACGCCGCCGCCGTCACGGCGAGCGCCAGGGG
The DNA here is from genome assembly GCA_035547055.1 of Hyphomicrobiales bacterium. Classification (GTDB taxonomy): domain Bacteria; phylum Pseudomonadota; class Alphaproteobacteria; order Rhizobiales; family Methylopilaceae; genus DASZVN01. Next base: position 5,088 of record DASZVN010000126.1, on the reverse strand, counting down.
ATGCTCGCTGCCGCGTTCGGCCGCCGCGGCGAGCCGGAGCAGGTCGTCCTCGCCGATGACGCCGAGGCGCCGGACCGCGACGAGCCGCGGCCGCCCTTCGGTCAGCGTGCCGGTCTTGTCGATCGCGAGGGTGTCGGCGCGCTCGAGCCGCTCCAGCACCTCGGCATCGCGGACCAGGATGCCGGCGCGGGCGGCGCGGCCGATGCCGACCATGATCGACATCGGCGTGGCGAGGCCGAGCGCGCACGGGCAGGCGATGATCAGGACCGACACCGCCGCGACCAGCGCGAAGGCGAAGCGCGGCTCGGGCCCGAACGCGGCCCAGGCCGCGAAGGCCAGCACGGCAACCGCGACCACCGCCGGCACGAACCAGCCGGCGACCTGGTCGGCGAGGCGCTGCACCGGCGCGCGCGAGCGCTGCGCCGCCGCCACGAGGTCGACGATCCTCGCCAGCATGGTGTCGCGCCCGACCTTCTCGGCCCGCATCACCACGCTGCCGCGCACGACGAGCGTGCCGCCGATCAGGGCGCCGCCGGCCTCGCGCACCACCGGGGTCGCCTCGCCGGTCACCATCGCCTCGTCGACCGTGGCCCGGCCCTCGAGCACGACGCCGTCGACCGGCACTGAACCGCCGGGCCGCACCCGCAGCCGGTCGCCCGCGACGATCGCTTCGAGCGGCACGTCCTCGTCGCCGAGGCCGTCGCGGACCCGAAGCGCGGTCTTGGGGGCGAGGTCGAGGAGCGCCCGGAGCGCGCCCGAGGTCGCGGCGCGGGCGCGAAGCTCCAGCACCTGGCCGACCAGCACGAGCACGGTGATCGCCGCCGCCGCCTCGAAATAGACCGCGACGGCGCCGTCCTCGCCGCGGAACGCCGGCGGGAACAGGCCGGGCAGGACGGTCGCGACCGTCGAATAGGCCGCCGCGACCCCGGTGCCGAGGCCGATCAGGGTGAACATGTTGAGGTGGCGCGTCACGAGCGAGCGCCAGAAGCGCACGAAGAACGGCGCGCCCGCCCAGGCCACCACCGGCGCTGCCAGGGCGAGCTCGATCCAATTCAGCGCCTGCGGGGCAATCAGGCGATGCAGGCCGCCGAAATGCGCGGCCATGTCGAGGACGATGAGCGGAACCGCGAACACGAGCCCGATCGCGAGCCGGCGCGTCATGTCGACCAGCTCGGGGTTCGCCTCCAGTTCGGCGGAGACCGCGACCGGCTCCAGCGCCATCCCGCAGATCGGACACGCGCCGGGCCCGATCTGCCGCACCTCCGGATGCATCGGACAGGTGTAGACCGCGCCGTCCGCCGCGGCCGGGGAGGGGGCAGCGGCAGGGGTGCCGCCGTGGTGATGATGATGATGATCGTCTCGGCGATGGTCGTGCGCCGGGGCGGCGTCGCCGTCGTTGCCGGCGTAGCGCTCCGGCGCGGCGACGAACTTCGTCCGGCACCCGGCCGAGCAGAAATGATAGAGGCGCCCGCCGTGCTCGGCGGAATGCGGCGAGCGTGTCGGGTCGACCGTCATGCCACAGACCGGATCGGTCGCGCTGCTCGGCTCCACGGTTGCGTCCACGGACTTGTCTCCAATACCCTAGGGGGGTATATAGCGGCCATGCGCAAAGAAGCCAAGACGTCCTGCGTCAAGCGCCTCAACCGGATCGCCGGCCAGGTCAACGGGATCGTCCGGATGGTCGAGGACGACCGCTACTGCATCGACGTGGTGACCCAGATCGCCGCGGTGAGGGCGGCGCTTCGCAAGGTCGAGGAGGAGGTGCTGCGCGACCACGTCGGCCATTGCGTCGCCCATGCCATCGAGAGCGGCGATGCCGACGACCAGCGCCGCAAGGTCGAGGAGCTGATGGAGGTGTTCGCCCGCTCCGGGCGATAGGCCGGCTCAGGCGTAGCGCGGCTCGGCGCCGGCCGGCAGCGGCGGATCGGCGACGAGGCGTGGATCGCGCGCCAGCCACAGCGACACCGTGAGCTTGTCCGGGGCTCCGCCCGGCGGCGGCAGGGCTTCGTGGCGCAGCGGCGCGAGACCGGCCTGGGCGATCCATTGCTCGACCGCGTCGGCAGCGAAGCCGAGGCGGCGGTGGGCATGGGCCTCGCGCAGAAATTCCAGCTCGTGGGGGGCGAAGTCGACCACCAGCAGCCGCCCCTGCGGCCTGAGGATGCGCGCCGCCTCGGCGATGGCGCGGCCGGGCTCGTCGAGGAAGTGCAGCACCTGGTGGAGCACGACGAGATCGGCGCTGCCATCGGGCAGGGGCAGGGCATAGACGTCGCCCTGGCGAAGCTGGGCGTCGCCGAGGCCGGCCGCGGCGAGGTTGGCGCGGGCGACCGCCAGCATCGCCGGCGACGCGTCGATGCCGACGGCCCGCTCGGTGCGGTCGGCGAGAAGCTCGATGATCCGCCCGGTGCCGGTGCCGATGTCGGCCAGCACCCGCACGCGGGCGGCGCCGAGCACCCGGCGGATCGCCCGCTCGACCGCGGCCTCCTCGACGTGGAGCGCGCGGATCTGGTCCCATTGGGCGGCGTGGGCGCCGAAATAGGCCGCGGCGCGCTGGGCGCCGGCGTGGCGCTGCTCGGCGAGCCGGGCGCGGTCCTCCGCGAGCACGGCCGCCTCCGGCGCGAGGTGGGCGACGACGGCGCGGCCGAGGCTCGCCCCGGCGCCGGTCTCCGCGAGGCGGAAGAAGGCCCAGCTTCCCTCGCGGTGGCGCTCGACCAGTCCGGCGTCGGCCAGAAGCTTGAGGTGGCGCGAGATGCGCGGCTGCGACTGGCCGAGAATCGCGGTGAGATCGCTGACGTTGAGCTCGCCGGCGGCGAGCAGCGCGAGAATGCGGAGCCGCGTCGGCTCCCCGGCGGCGCGGAGCGCTGCCAGGGCCTGTTCCGGCGCGGTCGGGATCGCCATGGGGAGGGGGCGCGGGGCCATGGCGGCCATTGTCGCGGCGGCGATGTTGCACCACCGGACGGCTCGGGCTGCTACCGGATGATCTCTTCGGCCGCCGGCATCACGTCGACGACCCGGCGGGTATAGGGATCGACGATGGTCGTCCGGTTGTTCACCGTCGCGTATTCGTAGCGCTCATAGCGCGGCACCGGATAGAGCTCGACGGTCTCCGGCAGCGGCTGGCCGACCACCACCTCGCGGTCGATCGCGACCGACGGCACCTCGTGCTGCACCACGTATTCGCGCACCGGGGCGGGCGGCGGCGCCATCACCACGCGCGGCTCCGGCGCGATCGGCGTGGCCGCGCGGCCCTCGCGGATCACGTCGACGACGCGGTGGATCCGGCGATCGACGATCACCGGCTCGTTGTTGACGACCGCATAGCCGTAGTTGCGGTAGCGCGGCACGGTGTAGACCCGCACGGCGCTCGGCAGCGGCTGGCCGACGACGACCTCGCGGTCGATCGCGACCGACGGCACCGGCTGCCCGGCGACGTAGTCCACCACCTCCGCGGGAGGCGGACCCGCCGCCACCGCACCGCCGGCGGCGCCGGCGCTGACGCCCACCGCACCACCGATGGCGGCACCGACCGGGCCGCCGACGATGCCGCCGATCGCGGCACCCGTCAGCCCGCCCGTCAGCGCCCCGCCGGCGGCATCGCCGGCCTGGGTTTCCTGCGCGAGGGCCGGCGTGGCCAGCAGGCTGGCCGCTCCGGCCGCGACAACGAGCAGCTTGGCTTTCATGGACAATTCCTCGCGGTTACGCCCAGTCTCCTGGGCCCCAAACCGCGCGCGGCAGCCTTGGTTTCTCCGTCGCGAAGATGCCGCCGTGCCGACGCATCCGGTCCGCGGCACCGCCGCATACGCGGCACCGTGGCCTCCGATTGGGGCAGGCTCCTTCCCCCCGACGGAAAGGCCGGGGCATCGGACAGGATGGCGATGTGATATAGTCGCCGCTCGGGACCGGCGGCGCCATTCGCCGCCTGGCAGAGGAGGTTGGGATGACGACCGGTGTCATGGCATCCGGCGGCAAGGCCGCGGGCCTGCGCTCCAACTGGGGCTGGTTCATCGCGGCGGGCGTGCTGCTGTTCCTGCTCGGCCTTTACGCGCTCGCCAACCTGATGGTCGCGACCGTTGCCGCCATCTGGGTCTACGGCGTCCTTCTGATCATCGGCGGCATCGCCCAGATCATCCACGCCTTCCGCGCCAAGAGCTGGGGCATGACGGCCCTGTGGGTGCTGGGCGGCCTGCTCTACGCGCTGGCCGGACTGGTCGCGCTGATCTTTCCCGTCCTGGCGTCCGTGGTCTACACGCTGATGCTCGGCATCCTTCTGATCGCGCTCGGCATCGTCCGGATCGTCACGGCCTTCGACGCCCGCGCCGGGGGCCATTGGGGCTGGATCGCCTTTGGCGGCCTGTTGACGCTGGTGCTCGGGGTACTGATCGTCGTGCACTGGCCGGCCACGAGCTTTTTCGTGATCGGCCTCTTCCTCGGCATCGACCTGATCTACCAGGGCATTGCCTGGATCCTGTTTGGCATCGGCGTGCGCCGGCTGGCGTAGTGGCGGGCGAGGACAAGCCGCCGCGGCCGGGCGAGGTCTCGCTCGGCTTCGATCCCGGCGCGGCGGACGATGCCCGCCTCGCCTTCATCGGCCGCCTCCGGACGCCATGGCGCGCGCGGGCGGATTGCCCGCGCAACGGCCGCAAGACCGATGCCGTCGCGACGGTGGAGATCGATCCGCCGTTTCGCGCGGCGCTGACCGGCATCGGGCGGTTCTCCCACCTGATCCTGCTCTATTGGATGGACGAGGCGCGGCGCGACCTCGTGGTGCAGGTGCCGGGCCACAGCGAGGGCGAGCCGCGCGGGACGTTCGCGCTGCGCTCGCCGGTCCGGCCGAACCCGATCGCGCTGTCGGTGGTCGATCTCCTGGGCGTCGACCAGGCCGCAGGGCGGCTCGAGGTGCGGGGCCTCGACTGCCGTGACGGCACGCCGCTCCTCGACGTGAAGCCTTACTTCCCCTCGGTCGACGCCTGGCCGGACGCGCGGACCGACAAGCCCGGCGGCAGTTGATGCTTCAAGCGGTTGGTTGACAGGCCAAACCCCGCTCTCTAGTCACCGGGGTACCGCCCCTGGTCGCTTGGGTAAGCCCACATG
>DASZVN010000125.1:0-3128 GCA_035547055.1 Hyphomicrobiales bacterium | reverse complement strand
GTGGGCACGCGCGGCGTGCCCACCAACACGACTTCGGCAGGCCGCTGCCCGCCCTACGGTCCCTTGTACGTGCCAGCATACTCGGCACGCAGCGCCGCCTTCTGGATCTTGCCCATGGTGTTGCGCGGCAGGCCGTCGCGGAACAGGACGCGCTTCGGCTGCTTGAAGCGCGCGACCTGCCCGTCGAACGCCGCGAGCACCACGTCCTCGCCGACCGCGGCGCCCGGCTTCAGCGCCACCACCGCGGTCACCGCCTCGCCGAAATCGGCGTGGGGCAGGCCGATCACCGCGCTCTCGGCGACGCCCGGCACCGCGTCGATCAGGGCTTCCAGCTCGGCGGGGTAGACGTTGAGCCCGCCCGAGATGATGAGGTCCTTGGCGCGGCCGACCAGGCTGAGATAGCCGTCGCCGTCGATCAGCCCGAGGTCGCCGGTCATGAAATAGCCGTCCGGCCGGAACTCGGCCGCGGTCTTCTCGGGGTTGCGCCAATAGCCCTTGAAGACGTTCGGTCCCTTCACCTCGACCTGCCCGACCTCGCCGTCGGCCAGAAGCCGCCCCGTCTCCGGGTCGGCGATCCGGATCGAGACGCCCGGCAGCGGAAAGCCGACCGTGCCTGGCCGCCGCTCGCGGTCATAGGGGTTCGAGGTGATCATCTCGGTCTCGGTCATGCCGTAGCGCTCGAGAATGAAATGTCCGGTCTTTTCGTGGAACTCGCGGTGGGTCTCCGGCGACAGCGGCGCGGAGCCGGAGGTGAAGAGGCGGATTCCCGCGGTCACGTCCTTGCCGAAGTCGGGCCGTGCCAGCAGGCGGAAATAATAGGTCGGCACGCCCATGAAGGCGGTCGCCCGCGGCAGCAGGCGCATCGTCTCGGCGGCGTCGAAGCGCTCGCAGTAGATCATCGAGCCGCCGGCCATGAGGATGGTGTTGGTCGCGACGAACAGGCCGTGGACGTGGAAGATCGGCAGCACGTGGAGCAGCCGGTCCCGGTCGGTGAAGCGCCAGATCTCGCAGAGCGCCTCGGCATTCGAGGCGAGGTTCTCGTGGGTGATCATGGCGCCCTTGGAGCGCCCGGTGGTGCCCGAGGTGTAGAGAATGGTCGCGAGGTCGTCCTTCCCGAGCTCGGCGACCGGCGCCTCGGCCGGCGCCGCCATCACCTTCGGCCACAGCGTGCCGTCCCCCTTGCGGCCCAGCGTCTCGACCGCGCCGACCTTGTGCTTCGTCGCGAGGGGCTGAATGGCGTCGGTCTCGCCGGGGTCGCACACGACCAGCGCCGGCTCGGCGTCGCCGAGGAAATAGTCGAGCTCGGCCGGGGTGTAGCTGGTGTTGAGCGGCAGCAGCACCGCGCCCGAGCGGACGGCGCCGAGATAGAGCAGCAGCCCCTCGACGCTCTTCTCGGTGTGGACCGCGACGCGGTCGCCGACCTTGACGCCGAGCGCCTTCAGGGCGTTCGCGACGCGCCCGCTCAGCGCCTCGACATCGGCGTAGGACAGGCGGCGGCCGTCCGGCGTCTCCAGGAACAGGCGGCCGCGATCCGCCGGGAAATGGGCGGCGAAGCGGGCATAGAGGTTCTGGTTCATCGTGGTCTTCTTCTTCCTCCTCAGGCGGGCACGGCCGCCGGCGCGGCGAGCGCCGGCATCACCTCGCGGGCGAATAGCTCGAGCGAGCCGAGCGCATCTTCATACGCCATAGTGCCGAACACCATCTGGCAGGCGACATAGGTGGCGCCGGTCGCCGCGCGCTGCTCCCGGAGGTACTCGATCACGGTCGCGGGCGAGCCGGCGATGCCGGTGCCGCCCTCCTGGTAGCCGTCCCAGTCGCGTGGACGGGCATCGAGCAGCGGGTGATGCGCGCCCATCGCTTCCCAGAGATGTCCGAACGAGGCGCGCCAGGCGGGGTAGGCGGCCGAGGCGATCCGGCGCGCCTCGGCGTCCGTCGCGGCGACCACGACCTGCCGCGACAGGCCGAGGGCGGGCAGGGCTGCCGCCGGCTTGCCGAGCTTGTCCCATTCCTCGCGGTAGCGGAAGAGAATCGGGGCCGCTCCCTTGGCCGGCGCGAGCGAGACGACGTTGACCGCGTTCGCGGCCGCCCAGACCGCCGTCTCGGGGTTGCCGATGCCGTACCACAGCGGCGGATGCGGCTTCTGATAGGGCTTCAGCACCATCGGGAAATACGGGAAGGCGTAGTGCTTGCCGGTGAAGCTGACATCGCCCGCCAGCGCCTGGAGGAGGATCGTGACCGCTTCGTCATAGCGCTCCGGCACCTCGGCCGGCTCGACGCCGTAGATCTGCTGCTCCAGGAACACGCCGCCGCGGCCGATGCCGACGAGGAGCCGCCCCCGGCTGATCTGGTCGAGCATGCAGATCTCTTCGGCGAGCCGGATCGGATGATAGAGCGCCGGGAGGTAGACCAGCGGGCCGAAGCGGAGCCGCTTGGTGCGCTGCGCCACCGCCGCGAGATAGACCGAGGGCGACGGCGATGTGCCGAGCGGCGTGCCATGATGCTCGGCGATGTGGTAGCCGGCGAAGCCGAGCCGATCCATCGCCTCGACCAGCCGGAGCCGCGTCTCGTAGTGCTCGGCGAGCGGCAGCCCGCTCGCGTCGACATGGTCGAAGATGCCGAATTTCATGACGCCCCCGGGATAACGGATGCCAGGCCCAGCCTCTCCGCCGTGCCCGGCCTTGTGCCGGGCATCCACGACTTCGAACCACTGGCGCTGGTCAGTTGTGGACGGCCGGGACGCGGGTGTTCCCGCGTTCCGAACGAGGGACCGAATTCGGCAGCATCCGAATTCGGGGACTAGCCCGGCCGTGATGGCCGCGATTCACGTGCCTTAATCCGCCAGTGCCTCGTAGGCCAGCTTCTGGAACATCGGCAGCGCCGCACGCGGGCCGGAGCGCTGGCCGGTCGCGAGCTGGCTGACGGCGCCGGGCACCAGCGGCCGGGCGTTCTGGATCAGGAAGATCAGGATCAGGTCCTTCTCGTAGTCTGCCTGCCACCAGGTGCCGAAGGCGCCGGGCCAGCCGATCGAGCCGGTCGAGCCGATGCCGAGCTCCAGGATTCCCACCGGGTCGGTGACGGTCGAGACGCCGAGGCCGAAGCCCTGCGCCTTCCAGTTCGACATGCCGCCG
>DASZVN010000124.1:0-7706 GCA_035547055.1 Hyphomicrobiales bacterium | reverse complement strand
TTGGGGTCGCGCGCGGCCTGCTGGAGGAACTGCACCACCACGTCGAAGGACTCGTAGGGGTGGTGGACGATGATGTCCTTCTGCTTGATGGCGGCGAAGCAGTCGCCGCCCTGCTCGCGAATGCGCTCGGGAAAGCGCGGGTTATAGGGCGGGAAGCGGAGGTCGGGACGATCGGCCGGCAGGCCCTGGTCGAGCTCGTTCAGCGCAAGCACGCCGTGGACGTGGAAGATCTCGTCGGCGCTGCAGCCCAGCGCCTCGGCGACGAAGCCCTGGAGCGAGGCCGGCATGCCCGCCTCGATCTCGAGCCGGATCACCGACCCGCGCCGCCGCCGCTTCAGCGCCGACTCGAACACCCGGACCAGATCCTCGGCCTCCTCCTCGATCTCGATGTCGCTGTCGCGAATGACGCGGAAGGCGCCCTGCCCGCGCACCTCGTAGCCGGGGAACAGGCGGTGGATGTAGAGCCCGATCGCCTGCTCCAGGAGGACGATGCGGACCACGCCCGGCTCACCGTCGTCGGGCAGGCGGATGAAGCGGTCGACCTTGGCCGGCACCCGGATCAGCGCCTGGAGCACCCGCCCGTCGCTCTGGCGGGCCAGCTCGAGCGCCAGCGTGAAGCCAAGATTCGGAATGAACGGAAAGGGATGTGCCGGATCGATCGCAAGCGGCGTCAGCACCGGGAAGACGTGCTCGAGGAAGAAGCGGTCGAGCCAGGCGCGTTCGCCGGCGCGGAAATGGGCCGGGCTCACCAGGACGACGCCGGCCAGCGCCAGCGCCGCCTGCAGCTCGATCCAGCGCCGCTGCTGGTCAGCGGCGAGCGCCGAGGCGGCGCTGTTGATCTTCTGGAGCTGCTCGGCCGGCGACAGGCCGTCGGCGCTGTAGACCGCGACGCCGGTCCGCATCTGCCCGATCAGCCCGGCGACCCGGACCATGAAGAACTCGTCGAGATTGTTCGCCGAGATCGAGAGGAAGCGGAGCTGCTCCAGCAGCGGATGGTTGGGGTTCGAGGCCTCCTCCAGAACGCGGCGGTTGAACTGGAGCCACGACAGCTCGCGGTTGACGAAGCGGTCGCGCGACTGGCGGAGCGGCAGTTGCTCGGCCGGCGGCGGCACCCGGTGCAGCGCCTCGCCGACCTCCGACACCGAGACCAGCGGCGCCTCGGCGGCGGCGGCGATCTTGGCCGCCTCGGTGCCGCCGTCGGCGAGATCGGACTCGGCCACCCGCCGGCGCCGCGCCGCGGCCGCCTCGGCGGCATGCTCGCTCGCCTGGACGTCAGCCATCGTCCTCTCCGATCTCGGCCAGGACCTCGGCCGCAAGCACGCGGCCGACCCGGCGGCCCCGTGCCAGGGCCTCCTGGTCGAGCGCCGCGACGAGGCGACGGGCGGTGGCGAGCGAGCGTTCCATGCGGGTGAAAATATACTCGATCACGCCGGGTTCGACGACGAGCTGGCGATCGGCGAAGAGCTTGACCAGGACGGCGCGGATCAGCGCGTCTTCCGGCGCGGCCAGCACCGCCTGCGGCAGGCGGCGGAGCCGGGAGGCGAGGTCGGGCAAGGCCGGCCAGGCGGCGCCGGGCGGCTCGCGCGCCGTGAGCAGCAGCGCCGCGCCGGCCTCGCCGGCGCCGTTCAGGAGGTGGAACAGGGCGCGCTCCGAGACGTGGGGCCTGTCCACGTCTTCGACGGCGAGCATGACGTTTTGATGAAGGGCGGGCAGCGCCTCGGGATCGAGGGAGTCCGCAGGGATGATTTCGGCGCCGGTACGAGCCGCCCAGATCGCGGCGAGATGAGTCTTGCCGGCGCCGGGCGGGCCGAGCACAAGGAGCGCCCTGGCAGGCCAGTGCGGCCATGCCGTGACCAGGGCGTGGGCCTGCGCATTGGTCGGGGCGACCAGGAAATCCTCGGCGCCGAGGCGCTCGGCATGCTCCAGCGCCAGGGCGAGCTGGCGCGGTCGCGCCGTCACGCCGGCGGCTCCGGCGCCGTCGGCGGCCCGCCATAGAGCGGGCTCGCGAGGTAGCGGCCGAGCGCGTAGCGCACCAGGACGCCGATCGCGGCGGCGAGCGGCACCGCCATCAGGAGGCCGACGAAGCCGAACAGGCTGCCGAAGGCGAACAGCGCGAACATCAGCCACACCGGATGCAGCCCGATCGAACGGCCGACCAGCTTGGGCGACAGGATGTTGCCCTCGACGAACTGGCCGACCAGGAAGATCGCGACGACGATCGCGACCATGCCCCAATGCGGCGCGAACTGCGCGATCGCGACCCCGGTCGCGACCAGGAGGCCGGTCATCGAGCCGACATAGGGGATGAAGGTCAGGATGCCGGCGACGAAGCCGATCAGGACGCCGAAGTTCAGCCCGACGATCAGGAGCCCGACGGCGTAATAGGCGCCGAGGCAGAGGCCGACCAGCGCCTGGCCGCGGACGAAGCCCGCGACCGCGGCGTTCATCTCGCTCGCGAGCATCCGCACCGTCCCGCGGTGGCGCGGCGGCACCCAGCTATCGACGACCGCGACCATACGGTCCCAGTCGACCAGCATGTAGAAGGCGACCACCGGGGTGACGACCAGGAGCCCGGCGAGCGAGACCAGCGCCGCGCCGCCGGCCCACAGGCTCTTGAACAGGCCGGAGAGCCAGCTCAGCGCCTCGGTCGCGATCGAGCCGAGCGACGCCTTGGCGTCGGGCATCTCGCCGCCGAGGAGGTGCTTCAGCCACTGCGCGGTCTCGCCGGTGAGGAGCGACTGGATGCGCGCGACGTAACCCGGGACGTTCTTCGCGAAGGCGCTGAACTGGTCGATCAGGAGCGGCACCGCAACCAGGGCCAGCACGATCAGCACCACCACCGCGACCAGGAGAATCACCACCGTCGCGGCCACCCGGCCGAGGCCGAGCCGCTCCAGCCGGTCGGCGACGGGATCCAGGAAATAGGCCAGCGCCATGCCGGCCACGAACGGCAGCAGGATGCCGCCGAGGAACCACAGGACGAGGATCACCACCGCGAAGGCGAGGACCCACAAGGCGACCTGCCGCTCGATCGTCACCGCCTCACCGCCCGCCGTCAGCGCGGCGGCTCCCAGCCGGCCATGTGGCGCATCCAGCTCGCGAGATAGGCGGCGGCGGAGACCAGCGTCAAGAGCGCGACCATCACCGCGAGCGCGGTGAACACCGCCGAACCGAGCACGACATGGAAGCCGAGCGCACCGAGAACGAAGGCGGCGTAGACGATCTGCACCAGCGTGTTGAGCTTCGAGACGATGAGCGGGGCGATGGCGAGCGGCCGGTCGAGCAGCCACGACAGGATCACCGCGCCGACGATCATCACGTCGCGCGACACGACCCCGATCGCGAGCCAGGCCGGGATGCCGCCGGCCATGCCGAGCGAGACGTAGATCGACACCAGGAGCGCCTTGTCGGCGAGGGCATCGAGATAGGCGCCGAGTTCGGTGCGCTGGCGCCAGCGCCGCGCCAGGTAGCCGTCGGCGGCATCCGTCGCGGCGGCGACCACGAACACCCAGAACGCCGCGAGGCTGGAGCCGCGGATGATGAGCCACACCACCACCGGGACCAGGAAAATCCGGCTGATCGTCAGAAGGTTCGGAATGTTCACGGTGCCCTCGCCGCGAGATTGGCAAAGGCCGCCGCCGTTTGAAAGAGGCGCCGCGCATTGAAACCACGGCGGGGCCGCGCTACTCCGGCGGTCGGATTGCAGAGGGGCGAACGAACGATGCCGGTGCCTGTTGAAATCGGCCCCCCGCGCCAAGGCACCGCTTTGCCTCCTCCCCTACGGCAGAGGTCGAGTCGGCCTCGCGAAGCGAGGACGATCCGGGAGGGGGGTGCTCTCCTTCCGCAGATGCCGCGCTCGCGGCCGGCGTATTCCGCTCCCCGATCCTCCCCCGCGAGGGGGGAGGGAGTTGCGGCATGACCAAGGCGGACGAGGGCCGCGGCCTGACCTATCGGGCCGCCGGCGTCGACATCGATGCCGGCAACGCGCTGGTCGGCGCCATCGCGCCGCTGGTGCGGGCGACCCGGCGGCCCGGCGCCGACGCCGAGATCGGCGGCTTCGGCGGCCTGTTCGACCTCAAGGCCGCCGGCTTCCGCGACCCTATCCTGGTGGCGGCGACCGACGGCGTCGGCACCAAGCTCCGCATCGCGATCGAGACCGGCATCCACCACACAATCGGCATCGACCTCGTCGCGATGTCGGTCAACGACATCGTCGTGCAGGGCGCCGAGCCGCTGTTTTTCCTCGATTATTTCGCCTGCGGCGCGCTCGCGCCGGAGGTCGCCGCCAACGTCGTCGGCGGCATCGCCGAGGGCTGCCGCGAGGCCGGCTGCGCGCTCGTCGGCGGCGAGACGGCCGAGATGCCGGGCTTCTACCCGCCCGGCGATTTCGACCTCGGCGGCTTCGCGGTCGGCGCGGCCGAGCGCGGCGACCTCCTGCCCCGGCCCGACCTCGCGGCCGGCGACGTCCTCCTCGGCCTCGCCAGCAGCGGCGTGCACTCCAACGGCTTCTCGCTGGTCCGCCGCGTCGTCGAGGGCGCGGGGCTGCCCTGGGACGCACCAGCGCCGTTCGCACCCGCGGTGCCCCTCGGCGCGGCGCTCCTGGCGCCGACGCGGCTCTACGTGAAGAGCGCGCTCGGCGCGCTCCGGGGCGGCGCGCCGATCAAGGCGCTCGCCCACATCACCGGCGGCGGGCTTCCCGACAACGTTCCGCGGGTGTTGCCGGATGGGCTCGGCGCATCGATCGACCTCGGTGCGATCGACCCGCCGGCGGTGTTCCGCTGGCTCGCAGCGACCGGCGGCATCGCCGTGGACGAGATGCTGCGCACCTTCAACTGCGGCATCGGCATGGTCGCGGTGGTACCGGCAGCGGAAGCGGAGAAGGTCGCGGCAATGCTCACTGCCGGCGGCGAGCGGGTGACACGGATCGGCGCGATCGTGCCGGCGCCGACGGGGCCGCGGGTGATCTTCCGCGGCGCGCTCGACCTCGCCTTCACGCCAGGCCGCCCGTAATGGCGCGCCTCCCCGTCGCGGTGCTGATCTCGGGCCGCGGCAGCAACATGGCGGCGCTGGTCGCCGCCGCCGCGGAGCCCGCCTTTCCCGCCGAGATCGTGGCGGTGATCGCGAACCGGCCTGACGCCGCCGGCCTCGCCACCGCCGCCGGGGCCGGCATCCCAACCGCGGTGGTCGATCACAAGCGCTTCGCCGGCAAGCCGGCCTTCGAGGCGGCGCTGAGCGACGAGATCGCCCGTCACGGCGCCGCGCTGATCTGCCTTGCCGGCTTCATGCGGATCGTCTCGGCCGATTTCGTCGCGCGTTGGCGGGGCCAGGTGCTGAACATCCACCCCTCGCTCCTGCCGAGCTTTCCGGGCCTCGACACCCACGCCCGCGCGCTCGCCGCCGGCGTCCGCCTCCACGGCTGCACCGTCCATTTCGTCGACGCCGAGGTCGATGCCGGCCCGATCGTCGCCCAGGCCGCGGTCCCGGTCCTCCCCGGCGACGACGCCGAGACCCTGGCCGCCCGCGTGCTCGCTGCCGAGCACCGCCTCTACCCCCGCGCCCTCGCGCTCGTCGCGAGCGGCAAGGTCCGCCGTGAGGGAGACAGGGCGGTGATATCGAGCGACGCCGGGGCCGCCGCGACCGCGATGTTGATGGCACCGAGCTGATCTGTAGGGTGGGCAAAGACGCGAAGCGTCGTGCCCACGTCCAGCGCCGCCGTGAGCCCGGGCTGCGCCGATGCTCACCCTGCGAGCTCCGGCGGCCGGATCAGCCCTCGCCAGGGTCGAGCGGGGTCAGGAGGTCGAGCGCGGCGCCGTCCTCCAGCGGGTCCTCGTCGGGCGCGAGCGCGGCGTCGTCGCTCGGGGTCGGCACCGTCACGTCGAGCGGAAGGCGGCCGTCGAGAAGGCCGGCCGATTTCAGCTCGGCCATACCAGGAAGGTCGGACACCGCCTCCAGGCCGAAATGGTCGAGGAAGGCCGGCGTCGTGCCGAAGGTCACCGGCCGGCCCGGCGCCTTGCGGCGGCCGCGCAGGCGGATCCAGCCGGTCTCGAGCAGAAGCTCAAGCGTGCCGCGCGCCACCGAGACGCCGCGGATGGCCTCGATCTCGGCCCGCGTCACCGGCTGGTGGTAGGCGATGATCGCGAGCGTCTCCAGCGCCACCCGCGACAGCTTGCGCCGCTCGACCGCCTCGCGGCGGAGCAGCGGCGCGAGATCGGCCGCAGTGCGGAACGACCATCCGGCGCCAGTGTGGACCAGGCCGACGCCGCGCTCGGCATAATCGCTCGCGAGCTGCGCCAGCACTGCCGGTACGTCGGCGCCCTCGGGCAGGCGCGCGGCCAGCGTCGCCTCGTCGAGCGGCTCGGCCGCGGCGAACAGCATCGCCTCCGCCATGCGCACATGCGCGAAGGCGACCGGCTCAGCGCCGGTATCCGCGGTAGCACCGACAAGGCGGATGACCGATCCCCCGCTCATGCTTCGCTTCCCTTCCCATCAGGCTCGGGCCGGCGCAGCCAGAGCGGCGCGAACGGCCCCTCCTGGCGCATCTCCAGCGTGCCGTCGCGCACCAGCTCCAGGCCTGCGCTGAGTCCGGAGGCGAGCGCGCTCCGCCGGCGCGCGGCGGGCGCGAGCTCGCCGAGCACGCCGTCGAGACGGGTCCACTCGGTCAGCCGCGCGGACAGCCGCTCCAGCGCCGCGCGGGCGTCGGCCAGGGTCAGCACCGGCCGCTGGCGGATGGTGACGCGGGCGAGCGCGGTCTCCTGGCGCTGGCGCGCATAGGCCGAGAGCAGGTCGTGCAGGCCGGCGTCCCAGCGGCGCCGATAGTCGACCACCACGCCCTCCGGCGCGCCGCGGGCGAAGACGTCGCGACCGAGCCAATCGCGCCCCGCGAGGTGCTGCGCCGCCTCGCGCATCGCCTCGAGCCGGCGCAGGCGATGAGCGAGCGCCAGCGCCAGCTCCTCGGCCCCGGCAGTCGCCTCCGGCTCGGGCGCCGGCAGCAGCAGGCGCGACTTCAGGAAGGCGAGCCACGCCGCCATCACCAGATAGTCGGCCGCTACCTCGAGCTGCCGCCGCCGCGCCTCCTCGATGAAGGCGAGATATTGCTCGGCGAGGTCGGCGATCGAGAGGCGGGCGAGGTCGACCTTCTGCCGCCGGGCAAGGTCGAGCAGGAGATCGAGCGGCCCTTCGAAGCCGGCGAGGTCGACGACGAAGGCCTCGGCCTCGGGCGCGGTCTCCCGCGGAGCATCGAACAGGTCGGGCGCTGCGGAGGTCGGCACGGCCGAAAACATCTCCCGAATCAATGCGCTATTCGATCACGCTGCGGCGGCGCCGAAAAGCCTCGCGAGCGTCGCCGCAGCCTCCTCGACAGCAAAAGGCTCGGGCCGCGCCAGCGCGGCACGGGCGGCATCCGCCCGCCGTGCCGCGGCGCCGGCGAGAAGCGGACTGGCGCCGGCGATCTCCTCGGCCTCGGCGAGGCGGCCGTTGCAGTGGAGCGCCATGTCGCACCCGGCGGCGAAGGCTGCCGCGGCGCGCGCCCCGAGCGGCCCCTGGAGCGCCTGCATCGAGAGGTCGTCCGTCAGCAGCAGCCCGTCGAAGCCGATCGCCCCGCGGATGACCTCGCCGACCACCGCCGGCGAAACGGTGGCGGCACGATCGGGGTCGATCGCCTCGTAGACGACATGCGCCGTCATGGCGATGGGCTGGTCGACCAGCGC
>DASZVN010000123.1:0-25259 GCA_035547055.1 Hyphomicrobiales bacterium | reverse complement strand
ATTCGTCGTGGAGCGCGATCCGCTCGAGCTCCACCGCCACGTCGAGCAGCGGATCGTCCTTGATGCCAAGCTCGTTCAGGACCTCGTGGGTAGTCTCCTGCATCAGCTTGGCCCGCGGGTCGTAATTCTTGTAGACGCGGTGGCCGAAGCCCATCAGGCGGAACGGGTCGTTCTTGTCCTTGGCGCGGGCGATGAACTGCGGGATGCGGTCGGGCGTGCCGATCTCGGCCAGCATCTTCAGCGCGGCCTCGTTGGCGCCGCCGTGCGCCGGGCCCCACAGGCAGGCGACGCCCGCCGCAATGCAGGCGAACGGGTTGGCGCCGGACGATCCGGCGAGGCGCACCGTCGAAGTCGAGGCGTTCTGCTCGTGGTCGGCGTGGAGGATGAAGATGCGGTCGAGCGCGCGCGACAGCACCGGGTTGACCTTATAGTCCTCGGCCGGAACGGCGAAGCACATCCTGAGGAAATTCGAGGTGTAGTCGAGGTTGTTTCGCGGATAGACGAAGGGCTGGCCGATCGAGTATTTGTAGGCCATCGCTGCCAACGTCGGCATCTTCGCTACCATTCGGATGGAAGCGATCTCGCGCGCCATCGGGTCGTTGACGTCGGTCGAGTCGTGGTAGAACGCCGACAGCGCGCCGACCACCGCCACCATGATCGCCATCGGGTGGGCGTCACGGCGGAAGCCCGAGAAGAAGCGGATCATCTGCTCGTGCACCATGGTGTGGGTGGTGACACGGTGCTCGAAATCGGCGCGCTGGGCCGCGGTCGGCAACTCGCCGTAGAGCAGAAGGTAGCAGGTCTCCAGGAAGTCGCCGTTCTCGGCGAGCTGGGCGATCGGGTAGCCGCGATAAAGCAGGATGCCCTCGTCGCCGTCGATATAGGTGATCTTGGATTCGCAGCTCGCGGTCGCTGAGAAGCTGGGATCGTAGGTGAAGATGCCGGCGTCCTGATAGAGGTGGCCGATATCCACCACATGGGGCCCGAGCGTGCCCGTTCGTTCGGGCAGGGACACCGTCTTGCCGTCGATGCTCAGCGTGCCGCTCTTGGCGCTCATGAAACCCTCGCTGCGGTCTGAAGGAGTGGGCGGCGCAGGCCGCCGGGGAGGGGGACGACCCGGGTCTTTCGCCGAGCCTCTCGCCGCGTTGCCCTATCCCAAAGCGGCACCCCCGGCAAGCGACCCGCGGGCACTGCGGCAATTGGGATTGTGCATCGCAGCATAGCGTGGCGCAAGGGGCGCTGGCGCGGCCGCTTGCCCTCCCGTCATGTCCGGGCTTGGCCGGGCCCTGACGTGGAGCGACGCCGCCTCGATCAAATCCCGGCGACGAAGCGGGCCATGATGACGACCATCAGGATCTGCATCGCGCCTTGGGTCGCGACGACGAGGAAATAGCGGCTCATCAGGCGGCCGATCTTCTGGAAGTCGGGCGCGGCCTTCTGCAGCTCGAAGCAGACGCGGAGGTTGGTCGGCAGGAGATAGCCGAGGCCCTGGATCGTCATCAGCGTGATCAGGACGAGCGTCGCCGCGACCCAGCCGAATTGTGGCCAAGGCAGGCCGAGATAGCCGACCCGCCCCGCGAGGAACCAGCCGGAGGTGCCGGTGATGATCGACAGCGTCGGCATCAGGAACAGCGTCTTCGGCGTCAGCCGCAGGATCACCGCGCGGCGCGCAGGCAATTCGATCTGGCTCAGGATCGGCCCGAGGATGAAGCCCATGAAAAGGTCGATCCCGGTCCACATGATGCCGGCGATGACGTGGACGAAGTTCAGGAACCACAGGTCGGCGCTGACGATCGCCGCCGCCATCACGGCAAACGCCGCGGCGCAGTACCAGAGGTAGTGCAGCCGGATCAGGCCGGGTTGCGGACCGGCGTCGATGGCGACCATCGCTTCTCTCCCCAGTGGGCCGATCCTACTACGGCGGCGCCCCTTGATGCGATGTGTTCGGTGCTGCAGCCGCAAGGAATCACGCGACGTCCCTTCTCCTCTTGCGGGAGAAGGTGGCTAGCGGCGGAGCCGCGGGACGGATGAGGGGCGGGCGCGACGCTCGCGGCGGGCGCACTCATCACCCAGATCGCCCGCTGCGTGGGCCTCCCGCAAGGGAGAGGGTGCATGCTGCGAACGATTCCAGGCTTGCGCGGGCCGCGGCGGCTTGATTGGCTGCGCTTCGAACCACCCATTGACAGGAGTGCGTGCCATGGTCACCGCCGCCGAGAACGACAGGCTGACGCGGGTCGGCCCCGGCACGCCGATGGGGACGATGTTCCGTCGCTATTGGCTGCCGGTCGCGACCTCCGCCCAGCTTCCCGAGCCGGACGGCGATCCGCTGCGGCTGCGGCTTCTCGGCGAGGACCTCGTCGCCTTTCGCGACACCGCCGGCCGGGTCGGCCTGCTCGACGAGCTCTGCATGCACCGCCGGGTGTCGCTCGCGCTCGGCCGCGTCGAGAACGGCGGCATCCGCTGCCTCTATCACGGCTGGAAGTTCGGGGCCGACGGCACGGTGCAGGAGACGCCGAACTTCTGCGACGATGCCTTTCGCGCCCGGCTCCGCGCCCCGGCCTATCCGGTGCGCGAGGCCGGCGGGCTGATCTGGGCCTATCTCGGCCCAAAGGACCAGGAGCCGCCGTTCCGCCATCACCGCTTCATGGAGGGACCGGACGCGAACCGCGTCGTCGTGCGGGTCGACGGCCGCGCCAACTGGCTGCAGCTCGCCGAGGGCGGCTCCGACAGCTCGCATGTCGGGGTGCTGCACGCCGACCACGTCAAGGTCAGCGCCCAGGCCAGGCTGTCGGAGAACGAGAGCATCGACCTCGGCGTAATGGCCTCCGAGGACAATGCGCCGGACCTCGATATCGTCGATGCCGACTGGGGCTATTTCTATGCCGCCAAGCGCGCGGTGGCGAAGACCGCGGCGGGCGAGGACGCCTGGAGCATCCGCGTCACCACCTTCATCTTTCCGAGCGGGCGCATCATCCCGTCGCAGGGCAGCTTCGAGTACCATCTGTTCGAGATCCCGCAGGACGACGAGCACACCTCGACCTTCATCGTCTGCCACGGCGACGAGCCGGCCGACCACGACCAGGTGGTGGCGGTGCTCGGCCTGTCGGACCCGCGCTTCTGGAACGAGCGCGACTGCGCCTTCCGCGTAAGCTGGGAGGACGGTCTTGGCCAGGATCGCGCCCGGATGCGCCGCGGCGAGAGCTTCGCCGGCTACAGCGGCATCGAGCAGGAGGACATGGTGCTGGCCTACTCGCAGGGGCCGATCGTCGACCGCACCAAGGAGATGCTGGTGCCGGCCGACCGCGCCGTCGTCCACATGCGCCGACGCCTGCTGGAATCGCTCCGCCGCATGGAGGCCGGCGGCGAGCCGATCGGCCTGTCCTCCGCTGATCTCCGCAAGGTGCGCGCGCTGATCGACACCACCGTCGCCCGAAGCGCCGACTGGACATCGCTGGTGCCGGACAACAAGCCGCTCGGCCGCACGCCCAAGGTGCCCGAGCCTGCGTGAGCGCGCCGCCGTCATGGCCGGGCTTGGCCCAGACTTTTTCCGTCGGGCGCACCGCTTGTAGGGTGGGCATCGGCATGCTGCGAATGCCCACCCTACGGAGTCGGCAGCAGCCATCACAGGATCGTTAGTGGCCGAAGGAAGCGGCTGCCGGCGGCGTTGAAGCAGGGCTTCGCTGCCTGGGGAGGCCGCAGCCATGGCTTCGCTCGGATCCGTTCTCGCCGTCCTTGCCTTTCCCGTCCTTGCAACCGCCGCGGCGGCGGAGGGCTGGCCCTACGCCAGCGATCCGCGCAACGGCTCCAGCACCGACAAGGTGCCGGCGGTCGAGCCTCGTGTCGCGGTGCTCGCGGACAATCTCGAACATCCCTGGTCGATTGCCTTCCTCCCCGACGGCAGCCTGCTCTTCACCGAGCGGCCCGGGCGGCTCGACCGCCTCGGCGCCGACGGGAAGCTGGCCCCGCCGCTCGCCGGGGTGCCAGCGGTTCACACTGGGAGCCAGGCTGGCCTGTTCGATCTCGCGCTCGACCCGAATTTCGTCGCGAACCGGTTCATCTATCTGAGCTATGTCGAGCCGCGCGCGAACGGTGCCTCGGGCACCGCGATCGCCAGGGCTCGGCTCGCGGACGACGACGGCGCCCTCGAGAACCTTCACGTCATCTTCCGCGCCGAGCCGGCTTTGGTCGGCGACAACAACTACGGCTGCAGGCTTGCCTTCGCGCCGGACGGCACGCTGTTCGCGACCATCGGCGATCGCTACGACTATCGCCACAACCGCCTGCAGCGGCTCGACAACGACCTCGGCAAGGTGATCCGGATCAATACTGACGGCTCGATCCCACCCGACAACCCGTTCGCGCTGCGCGAGGGCGCGCTGCCGGAAATCTGGGCCTACGGCCTTCGCAACGCCGAGGGCGCCGCCATCAACCCGGCGAGCCACCAGCTCTGGACCAGCGAGAACGGCCCAATGGGCGGCGACGAGATCAACATCCCCGAGGCGGGCAAGAACTATGGCTGGCCGGTCGTTACCTACGGCAAGGACTATGACGGCACACCGATCGGGATTGGCACGGCGGCGCCCGGCATGGAGCAGCCGGTCCGGTTCTGGACGCCCTCGATCGCGCCGTCCGGCATCGCCTTCTACGACGGCGGGCTCTTTCCGGCGTGGAAGGGCAGCCTGTTCGTCGCCGCGCTGAAGGGCCAGATGCTCGTGCGCCTCAGCCTCGACGGCGAGCGCGTCACCGGCGAAGAACACCTCCTCCGGAAGGAGGTCGGCCAGCGCATCCGCGACGTCCGTCAGGGCCCCGACGGCGCCCTCTACCTCCTCACCGACGACGAGGTGAAACACGGCCGCCTGCTGCGCCTGACGCCGGGGATTTGACGGGCGATTCGGGCTTCACCGTCGAAAATTCCGTTCAGGCAACGGGTATACTTCTGCGAGTATCGTGCTAGTTCTCGCCGTAAGCGAAGTGCGCCGGCCCAACCGGCAACGACGCCCCCACGACCCGGAGGGAACGATGGCAAAACCTGTGACCGGCACGGCAGGCGACGACGTCCTGATTGCGACTGCGGTGGCGGAGCATTTCGCCGGCGGAGCGGGGAGCGATTGGGTCTCCTATATCCATGCCGGTAGCGGGATCATCGCGAGTCTTTCCGATCCCGGCGCCAATACCGGGTGGGCGGCCGGCGACACCTACAGTTCGATCGAGAACCTCGGCGGCACGCGGTTCAACGACACGCTGGTGGGCAACGCTGGCGCCAACAAGCTCGCCGGCGGCCCCGGCGCGGACCATCTGGTCGGGGGCGGCGGCTTCGACTTCGCGGTCTACGGCCAATCTCCACACGGGGTCACCGTCAGCCTGGCAGGGCCGCCGGCGCACAACACCGGCCAGGCCCATGGCGACACCTTCGTCGGCATCGAGGGCCTGGTCGGCTCGGCATACAACGACCACCTCGTCGGCGATGGCGGCACCAATGTCCTGGTCGGCGGCGCCGGTGCCGATCAGCTCTACGGCGGCCGCGGCATCGACGTGGCGGGCTATTTCAACGCCAGCCAGGGAGTGACCGCGAACCTCTCGGGCAGCGGACCGGCCAATACCGGCGATGCTGCGGGGGACGTCTATCACTCGATCGAAGGCCTCGGCGGCTCGAACTTCGCCGACCGGCTGATCGGCAATGGCGGCGCCAACGGGCTCAACGGCAACGGCGGCAACGATGTTCTCACAGGCGGAGGCGGCGACGACGCGCTCGACGGCGGTCTCGGCCACGACACGCTGATCGGCGGCGCCGGCGCCGACATCTTCATCTTCGAGTCCAAGCTGGTGGCGGCCAACGCCGACGTCATCCGCGACTTCTCGGAGGCGCAGCACGACCATATCGAGCTCTCGCCCCACCCCTTCGGCCATCTCGGCCTCGGCGCGCTGCAGGACGTCCATTTCGTCGCCGATGCCGACGGCACCGCCCATACCAGGGCGCAGCACATCGTCTACGACACGACGAACGGGGCCCTGTTCTACGATCCGGATGGCAGCGGGCACCAGGCGGCCGTCCATTTCGCGACCCTCGCCGGACACCCGGCGCTGGTCGCCGCCGATTTCCTGGTCGCGTAGCGGGCGGGTGCCGCGAGGCGGGCTACCGGGATTGCCCGCCCCCCATCGGCTAATGCGCGCCGTCGATCGCCTGGGCGAGGTCGTCGCGCTCCTCGCACTCGCCGCAGAGGCGGGCGAGCTTGACGAGGTTGGCGCGGGCGCGGGCCATGTCGCCGCGCTCGACATACCACTCGCCCTGATATTCCAGCGTGGCGAGACTGTTCGGGTCGCGGGCGAGGGCAGCGTCGTAGTAGCGCATCGCCGTTGGGTAATCCTTCTGCTTGCGGTAGGCGTAGCCGATCGCGGTGAGGACGGTGGCGGACTCGGGCTCGGCCGCGCGCATGGCGTCGAGCGCCTTGAAGGCGGCGGCGAAGTCGCCCTGGTCGATCAGCGCCTTGACCGCGACCAGCTGGCCGCAATTCTTCTTGTTCGAGTGGTCCGAGCAGGACGACTGGTCGGAATTGTCGTTCGGCATGTTGGCCAGCGCCGGCGCGGCACCGAGGACGAGGAGGGCGCCGCAGAGGAGCGCGGCGCGGCTGAGACCGTGGCGGGAACGGGTCGGCATGATCGAGCCTCCTGGGATCAAGTGCGGCGATCCTGCGCCGCCCGGCCGCCCGCGAGAAGGCGAGGCGCGCTCGCGGCCCATCACAAAGCTGCGCGGCAGCCCTCTCCCCATCGGCGGCGCGATCGCCCATATTGGCGCCATGCCGCGGAAACGTTCTCAGCCCCGCGCCGGCCTCGCCGAAGCGCCGCAGTCCGGATACGACCTGGAGGCGCCGGTTGAGGCCGACGGCCTCGACCCGGCGCTGCTCCGCGCCCTCGGTCGCGGCAGCGACGCAGCCAAGGCTGCCAAGCCGGTCGCCTCGAAGACCCGCCGCAACGCCACCCCGCTCGCCGCTCCCCGGGCGCGGCGCTGGGACGCCGCCAAGGACGTCGCGCCGACCGCCGAGGATGTCGAGGGCGCGCTGCCCGGAACAACGTCGGGCGTCACCGCCACCGTCAAGGCGCTGGAGCGGCTGATCCAGGAGGGCCGGCCCGAGTTTCGCGCCGGGGCCTGGGTGCCGCACCGCCCGGCGCGTCCGGAGAAGAGCGAGGGCGGCCGCCGCTTCGATTTCGTGTCCGACTATGCGCCGGCCGGCGACCAGCCCGGGGCCATCGCCGAACTGGTGGACGGCGTCCGCGGCCAGGAACGCGACCAGGTGCTGCTCGGCGTCACCGGCTCGGGCAAGACCTACACCATGGCGAAGGTGATCGAGGCGACCCAACGCCCGGCGCTGATCCTCGCCCATAACAAGACGCTGGCGGCCCAGCTCTACGGCGAATTCAAGAATTTCTTTCCGAACAACGCAGTCGAGTACTTCGTCTCCTATTACGACTATTATCAGCCTGAGGCCTACGTCCCCCGCACCGACACCTATATCGAGAAGGATTCGTCGATCAACGAGCAAATCGACCGCATGCGCCATTCGGCGACGCGGGCGCTGCTCGAGCGTGATGACGTCATCATCGTCGCCTCGGTATCCTGCATCTACGGCATCGGCTCGGTCGAGACCTACACTGCGCTGACGGTGCCGCTCGCCCTCGGGGACAAGGTCGACCAGCGCCAGCTCCTCGCCGACCTCGTGGCGCTGCAGTACCGCCGCGCCGACATCAACTTCGTCCGCGGCTCGTTTCGCGTCCGCGGCGACACCATCGAGATCTTCCCGGCGCACTACGAGGACCGCGCCTGGCGGGTCGGTCTGTTCGGCGACGAGGTCGAGACCATCCAGGAGTTCGACCCACTGACCGGGCAGAAGACGCAGGACCTGCCGGCGATCAAGGTCTACGCCAACTCGCATTACGTGACGCCCAGGCCGACGCTGCTGCAGTCGATCAAGGGCATCAAGGACGAGCTTCGCCGCCGCCTCGACGAGCTGAACCGCGCCGGGCGCCTGCTGGAGGCGCAGCGGCTGGAGCAGCGCACCACCTTCGACCTCGAGATGATGGAGGCGACCGGGAGCTGCGCCGGCATCGAGAACTATTCGCGCTGGCTGACCGGACGGAAGCCGGGCGAGCCGCCGCCGACGCTGTTCGAGTACCTGCCCGACAACGCGCTCGTCTTCGTCGACGAGAGCCACCAGACCATCCCGCAGATCGGCGCGATGTATCGCGGCGACTTCCGCCGCAAGGCGACGCTCGCCGAATACGGCTTCCGCCTGCCGTCGTGCATGGACAACCGCCCGCTCCGCTTCGAGGAGTGGGACGCGATGCGGCCGCAATCGGTCTATGTCTCGGCGACGCCCGGCGGCTGGGAGCTGGAGCAGACCGGCGGCGTCTTCGCCGAGCAGGTGATCCGCCCGACCGGGCTGGTCGACCCGCCGGTCGAGGTGCGTCCGGCCAAGAGCCAGGTCGACGACCTCCTCGACGAGCTCCGCCGCGTCGCCGGGGCCGGCTACCGCGCCCTCGTCACCGTCTTGACCAAGCGCATGGCCGAGGACCTCACCGAGTTCCTGCACGAGGCCGGGGTGCGGGTGCGCTACATGCACTCCGACGTCGACACCATCGAGCGCATCGAGATCATCCGCGACCTCCGGCTCGGCGCCTTCGACGTGCTGGTCGGCATCAACCTGCTGCGCGAGGGCCTCGACATTCCGGAATGCGCGCTGGTGGCGATCCTCGACGCCGACAAGGAGGGCTTCCTCCGGTCGGAGACCTCGCTGGTGCAGACCATCGGCCGCGCCGCCCGCAACGTCGACGGCAAGGTGATCCTCTATGCCGACAGCATCACCGGCTCGATGGAGCGGGCGATGGCGGAGACCGACCGGCGCCGCGACAAGCAGGTCGCCTATAACGTCGAGCACGGCATCACGCCCGCCAGCGTGAAGGCACGGATCGCCGACATCCTCGACTCGGTCTACGAGAAGGACCACGTCCGGGTCGACACCGGCCTCGTCACCGAGGCCAAGACTATCGGCCACAACATCGAGGCCGCGATCGCCGACCTCGAGAAGAAGATGCGCGCCGCCGCCGCCAACCTCGAGTTCGAGGACGCAGCCCGCTTCCGCGACGAGCTGAAGCGGCTGCGCGATATCCAGATGAACACGATGGAAGGGTAGGGGGCGCCCCTGCCTCGTCCTGAAGAGCGCGAGCCTTCGATCGGCTCCTCAGCGTGAGGCAGGAGGCGGCGTCACCCTTCGCAGGGTCAGGTTGATCCGCCCGCCCCCCGGGAGCAGCGTCGAGCTGTTGGGCAAGATGCGGTCGACGCCGTGGAAGGCGAGGCGGGAATCGCCGCCGAGGACGAGGGCGTCGCCGCTGGCGAGGCGGAGCGAGCGTGTCGGCGCCTTGCGGGTCGTGCCGCCGAGGCGAAACAAGCAGGTGTCGCCGAGTGAAAGCGAGAGCACCGGCGCCGAAAAATCCTCTTCGTCGCGATCCTGATGCAGGCCCATCCTGGCCTCGGGGCCGTACCAGTTGACGAGGCACGCTTCCGGCAGCGCCGGACGGCCGGTGAGATCGCGCCAGGCGTCGAGCAGGGCCGGAGGCATTGGCGGCCAGGGCTGGCCGGTGATCGGGTGCGTCGGCTGGTAGCGATAGCCGGCGGTGTCGGAAACCCAGCCGAGCGGGCCGCAGTTGGTCATGCGCACCGAGAAGGGCGAGCCGGTCTTCGGCATCCGCGGCGCGAACAGTGGCGCCGCCGCGATGATTTCAGCGATCGCCGCCGCCAGGGCCTCCTGCGCGGCGCGGTCGAGGAAGCCGGGGACGAGGCGGAAGCCGTCTAGCATCATCGTCTTTGCGAGCGGAGTGAAGCAATCCAGAGAGGCCCGCTAAGGCTGGCTGGATTGCTTTGCCGGCTACGCCTCCTTGCCACGACGGCTCACGCCGGCGCGTACCTGCCATCAGCCCGCCTTGCGGCCAAAATGCGCTCTTCTTATATAGCCGGAGAACCGCGAAATTCCGCGGAAATCCTTGGGGACCGGCCGGGTCGCATTCGCCGGCCCGGCCCCTGTGATCGGACCGCTTCGGGGTCCGATTGGTCTGCTGTTCGGAAGGAAGAAGACCACATGGCCAAAGTTATCGGCATCGATCTCGGGACCACCAATTCCTGCGTCGCGATCATGGAAGGCTCGACGCCCAAGGTCATCGAGAATTCGGAGGGCGCCCGCACCACCCCCTCCATCGTCGCGTTCACCGACCAGGGCGAACGCCTCGTCGGCCAGCCCGCCAAGCGGCAGGCCGTCACCAATCCGGAACGCACCTTCTTCGCAGTCAAGCGCCTGATCGGACGCCGCTTCGACGACCCGACCGTCGAGAAGGACAAGGGGCTCGTCTCCTACAAGATCGTCCGCGGCGACAATGGCGACGCCTGGGTCGAGGCCGACGGCAAGAAATACTCGCCCTCGCAGATCTCGGCGTTCGTGCTGCAGAAGATGAAGGAGACCGCCGAGGCCTATCTCGGCACCAAGGTCGAGCAGGCGGTCATCACCGTCCCGGCCTATTTCAACGACGCCCAGCGCCAGGCCACCAAGGACGCCGGCAAGATCGCCGGGCTCGAGGTGCTGCGCATCATCAACGAGCCGACGGCGGCGGCCCTGGCCTACGGCCTCGACAAGAAAGCCTCCGGCACCATCGCGGTCTACGACCTCGGCGGCGGCACCTTCGACATCTCGGTGCTCGAGATCGGCGACGGCGTGTTCGAAGTGAAGGCCACCAACGGGGATACCTTCCTCGGCGGTGAAGACTTCGACATGCGCCTCGTCAACTACCTCGCCGACGAGTTCAAGAAGGAGCAGGGGATCGACCTGCGTGGCGACAAGCTGGCGCTCCAGCGCCTGAAGGAGGCCGCCGAGAAGGCCAAGATCGAGCTGTCGAGCGCGAGCCAGACCGAGATCAACCTGCCCTTCATCACCGCCGACCAGACCGGGCCGAAGCACCTCACGATGAAGCTGACCCGCGCCAAGTTCGAGGCGCTGGTCGACGATCTCGTGCAGAAGACCGTCGGCCCGTGCCGGGCGGCGCTGAAGGATGCCGGCCTCTCCGCTTCGGACATCGACGAGGTCGTCCTCGTCGGCGGCATGACCCGCATGCCGAAGATCCAGGAGGTGGTGAAGCAATTCTTCGGCCGCGAGCCGCACAAGGGCGTCAACCCGGACGAGGTCGTCGCGATCGGCGCCGCGATCCAGGGCGGCGTGCTCCAGGGCGATGTCAAGGACGTCCTCCTGCTCGACGTGACCCCGCTGTCGCTCGGCATCGAGACCTTGGGCGGCGTCTTCACCCGGCTCATCGACCGCAACACCACGATCCCGACCAAGAAGAGCCAGACCTTCTCGACTGCCGAGGACGGCCAGACCGCGGTGACGATCCGCGTCTTCCAGGGCGAGCGCGAGATGGCGGCCGACAACAAGCTGCTCGGCCAGTTCGACCTCGTAGGCATTCCGCCGGCGCCGCGCGGCATGCCGCAGATCGAGGTGACCTTCGACATCGACGCCAACGGCATCGTCAACGTCCAGGCCAAGGACAAGGCGACCGGCAAGGAGCAGCAGATCCGCATCCAGGCGTCGGGCGGCCTCAGCGAGGCCGACATCGACAAGATGGTGAAGGATGCCGAGGCCCACGCCGCCGAGGACAAGCAGCGGCGGGCGCTGGTCGAGGCGCGGAACCAGGGCGAGGCCCTGATCCACTCGACCGAGAAGTCGCTGTCCGAGCTTGGGGACAAGGCCGCGCCCGGTGACAAGAGCGCGGTCGAGGCTGCGGTCGCGGAGCTCAAGACCGCGATCGCCGGCGAGAACGTCGAGGACATCCAGGCCAAGAGCAACGCGCTCGCCCAGGCCGCGATGAAGCTCGGCGAGGCGATGTACAAGACCGCCGAAGGGCAGGGTGAGACCCCGGCCGGCGAAAGTGGGCAGGGTGGTGCCGGCAAGGAGGACGTGGTCGACGCCGATTTCGAGGAGGTCGACGAGAACAAGAAGCGCCAAGCCTGACGGAGTAAAGCGGAGCGGGACCGGCGCGAGGCGGTCCCGCTCTTCGTTTCGCCCGGCCGTTGCCGGGCGCTGGGGGAAACGAACCGGCGGAAGCGCGTGAGGCGGGGCCGCCCGGGCCAGAACGGACCAACGGCATTTCATGGCGAAGCGCGATTTCTACGAGGTGCTGGGGGTTGGCCGCGGCGCCAGCGAAGGCGATCTCAAGTCCGCCTTCCGCAAGCTCGCGATGCAGTGCCATCCCGACCGCAATCCGGGCGATGCCGCCGCCGAAGCGCGCTTCAAGGAGCTGAACGAGGCCTACGAGGCGCTGAAGGACCCGCAGCGCCGCGCCGCCTACGACCGCTACGGCCATGCCGCCTTCGAGAACGGCATGGGCAACGGCTTCCCGGGCGATTTCGCCGCCTCGATGTCGGACATCTTCGACGATCTGTTCGGCGATATCATGGGTCGGCGCGGCGGCGCCCGCTCGGGCGGGCGCGAGCGTGGCCAGGACCTCCGCTACAACATGGAGATCACCCTCGAGGATGCCTATTCGGGCAAGGTCGCGCAGATTCGCCTGCCGTCGACGGTGACTTGCGAGGTCTGCTCGGGCTCGGGAGCCAAGGCGGGCTCGAAGCCGCGGACCTGCGCCACCTGCCGTGGCCACGGCAAGATCCGCGCGACCCAGGGCTTTTTCACGCTGGAGCGGCCATGCCCGGCCTGCCAGGGCCGTGGCCAGGTGATCGACGACCCGTGCCCGAATTGCTCGGGCTCCGGCCGCGTCACCCGCGAGCGCACGCTCCAGGTCAACATTCCGGCCGGCGTCGAGGACGGCACCCGCATCCGCCTGGGCGGCGAGGGCGAGGCCGGTCTCCGCGGCGGCGGGCCGGGCGACCTCTATATCTTCCTGTCGCTGAAGCCGCATCCGCTGTTCCAGCGCGACGGCGCCGACCTCTATTGCAACGTCCCGATCGCGATGACGACAGCCGCGCTCGGCGGCAATATCGAGGTGCCGACCATCGATGGCGGCCGTGCCAAGGTGAAGATCGCCGAGGGCACTGCGTCGGGCCGCCAGTTCCGTATCCGCGGCAAGGGTATGCCCGTCCTTCGCAGTCACGACATCGGCGATCTCTATATTCAGGTCGCCGTGGAAACGCCGCAGAACCTGACCAAGCGCCAGCGCGAGCTCCTGGAGGAGTTCGAGCACGCCTCGTCCGAGAGCAACAATCCCGAGTCGACCGGCTTCTTCAGCCGGGTCAAGGAATTCTTCGGCTCGACCGCCTGACGGAGCTGCCCATGCCCGAGGCCACCCTCGACCGCCCGCGCCTCGCTGACGAGTTGCGCTTCATCCGCAACTGGTTCGAGCGCCCCCTCCTTACCGGCGCGGTCAGCCCGTCCGGTCGCGCGCTGGCACGCCGGATGGCGCGCTATGTCGACCCCGTCGCGCCTGGCCAGGTGCTGGAGCTCGGTCCTGGAACTGGGCCGGTGACGGCGGCTCTGGTCGGCCGCGGCGTCCCGCCGGAGCGGCTCTGCCTCGTCGAGTACAATCCCGATTTCGTGCCGCTCCTCGTGGAGCGCTATCCGGGCGTCCGGGTGCTCCACGGCGACGCCTATCGCGTCCGTGACGTGACGGCCGGGGCCTTCGACCGGCCGCTCGCGGCGGTGGTGTCGAGCCTGCCGCTCCTGACGCGGCCGCTGGCCGAACGCGTCCGCCTGATCGAGGACTGCCTCGACCTCGCGGCGCCGGGCGGGCCCTTCGTTCAGTTCACCTACGGCCTGGCGCCGCCGGTTCCGCCCGTTGCACTCGCCGGCTGCACGGTGGTCGGCAGCCCGCGGGTGTGGTGGAACATGCCACCCGCCAGGGTCTGGGTGTACCGGCGGGATTGACGCTCGCGTTCGACGGCGTGCCGTCATCCCGGCCGGAGCGAAGCGGAGAGCCGGGGGCCGGGGGCCGGGATAGGCAGAACAGGAGGTCGGATCCCGGATCGCGACTTCGTCGCGTCCCGGGACGATAGGCTATCGTCCGCGCGGCGTCGGATCATTTTTGCAACAGCGGAACCGGATGCCGGGGCGAGGCGTTTTATCTTCTTGACCGGCGTTGGGCCTTCGCCATCCTTCTCTCGCGTGCGGAAGAGGACTGGCGGCGGTGGACTGGCGGGGGCTGGCGGGGTGCGGCGTCGTGGCCGCCGCGCTCGGGATGGGCACGGTCGCGGCGCAGGCGGTGACGTTCACCTCCGACGCGCGGCTGACCCTCGACGAGTTCGCCCGCGCCCATGGTGAGAACCCTGCGCGGCTTGAGGCGCGCTATGCCGCCACCGGCATGATCCGCTGCAACGGCGTCTACTCGACCGGCCAACTCACGCTTCGCGACGATATCGTGACGACCGCTGCCCACGCCTTCTACGATCCGGCCGGCCGGCCGCGCGGCGACCTCTCCGCCTGCACCTTCATGGTCGAAGTCGGCGGGCTACGCCGCACCGTCCCGCTCGATGCGTCGACGCTGGTCGTGGGCACTACCGATCCCTATCCGCTGCCCCCGTCGCTGGACTGGGCGGTGGTGCGGCTGGCCCAGCCGATCGCGGGCGTCCACCCCTATACGATCGCAAACGGCGGCAGCGACGGGGAGGGCGTCGCGCTGCTGGCCCACCGCCACCGCGGCTGGGTCCACGACGGCCGCCGGGCGATCGAGGATTGCCGCATCCGCAGCGAGGCGGCCAAGCCCGTCGGCCTCGCGCCGCGTGAGATCGACATCGACTGCTCGGCCGGCGATGGCGCCTCGGGCAGCGCCATCCTGGAGCAGGGCGCCGACACCCGCATGGTCGGCATCTATGTCGGCTGGCGCAGCTCCCACCCCGAGACGACCGGTCCCTACGGGCCTGACCACGTCAATTTCGGTATTGCTGTCGAAGGTCACTTCCGCGACGCCGTCCTCGCCGCGGTGCAGGCCGAGGACCGCGCGCGGCAGCCGGTGCCGGTCGCCGCAGCGAAGCCGACGGTCGTGAACGCGGCGGCTTCGGCGGGGACCGCGACTGCCACCGTCGCCGCCGTCGCGCGTTGAGGTTCAGCCGGCGCGGAAAAACGCCGCCGCGGCCAGGATCAACCAGCCGAGGATCATGACGCTGCCACCGACAGGTGCGGTGAGGAGCGGCGTGTCGGCTAGACCCCGCGCCGCGAGGTCACCGGAAAACAGCGTGGCACCGACGACGAGGAGTGTCGCAGCGGCGAGCAGCACGGTGCCGCGACGCCCGGCGGCGGGTCCGTGTACGGTCACCGCTGCGCCGGCAGCGGCGTGAAACAGGAGGAAGGTAGCCGCCAACAGCACGAACTCGCCGCCCGAGAGATGGGCGGCGATGGCAGCAAGGCCGACGCCGGCGGCGCCCATCAGGCCGGAGAGCACGAGAACGAGGGCGTTCCAGGCCGCCATCAGGTGGGGCCGTCGCCCGGAAACGGCCACGGCGTGACGCGGATGTCGGCGAGGCCGAGCTGCATCGCGAGGAAGGCGTAGTAGCCGAGGATCGCGGTCAGCTCGACCGCGGCTTTCTTGCCGAAGCGAGCGATCGCGGCCTCGGCGAGGTCCGGCGGGATGCGCCGGGTGCGATGGAAAGTCGAGGCGAAGCGCCAGATCAGCGCCATGTCGGGATCGGCGAAGGCGGGCTCCTTGCCGTGCCGAATGGCCTCGATCACCTCGGCGGGCACGCCTTCGCGGGCTGCCGAGATGGCGTGGACCGACCATTCGTAGCCCGCGCCCCAGGCCTCGGCGGTGACCAGCACCGCTAGCTCGTAGAGCGGCCGCGGCAGTTCCGAATCGTAGCGGAGGAAGGCGCCGAGCCGCTGTGCGTGCTCCGCAGTCCGGGGGCTCGCCAGCAGCACGTGGAACGGCGTCGGCACGCTCTTTCGCGGCCCGGCGGCGATCTCGTCGTAGACGCGGCGCTGCGCCTCGCTCATCGCCTCGGGCGCGAGCTTCCAGTCGCTTTCCGCCATTGGATGACACCTCCGGTGCGCGGATCAGGGTGAAAACCGGGTGAACGGCGCATCGACTCCCCCTTGGCCTCCTGCCAGGATGCCCAGGCAACCTTGGGAAAGCAGCGATGCCCTTCGGCGAAGAAGACTTCACGATCACGGATGTGAACCTGTTCGACGGCGGCGGCTTCGCCTACGCCACCGTGAACTTCGATTTCGAGGACGTGCTCCCTGGGGAGGTCGATGTCACGCATACGGTGAGCGTGAAGGTGCGGATCACCGTGCCGCATGGGGCAACGGTTCAAGGCCTGAATCAAGCCTTCTTCGCCAAGGCGGTCGACCAGCTCCGCCGTGCTCTTGCAAAGTCCGATGGCCGGACCGCCCAGGAGCTGCTCTCCGAGGCTTTCGAGAGAGCCCAGGAGGAACTGCGGCGAGAAGAGCAGGGCTGAGAGGGTGCTGCGCGGCACCCTGCTGAAAGCCGCTATCCCTTCGCCCGTGTTTGGAGCGCGTGGTAGCGGTTGACCTTGCGGGCCTCGTCGAGGCGCATGCCGCGGTCGAGCGCCTCGCGGATGCGCGCCTCCGCCGCCATGATCTCCTCGGCGGTGTCGAGGATCTTGTCCTCGACCTCGCGCGGCACCGCGACGACGCCGTCGCAGTCGCCGCGGAGGAGGTCGCCCGGGTTCACCCGGGCGCCGCCGATCGTCACCGTCTCGCCCGTGGCCTCGACTTGGACCCGGTCCTTGCCGGTCCGCATCGAGACCGAGCGGCTGAACAGGGGATAGCCGATCTCGCGGGCGAGGTCGGTGTCGCGGCAGGGGCCGTCGATCACCGTGCCGCCGAGGCCGCGGCGGTGCGCGACCAGGGTCAGGATGTCGCCCCAGACCGTCATGTCGACGCGCCCCTGGTTGTCGAGCACCACCACCCCGCCGTCTGGCACGTCGTCGATATAGTCGCCGACGGTGCCGGGATGGAGCGGATCGAACGGGCCGTAGCGCAGGGTCCAGGCGCGGCCGGCGAGGCGGAACTTCGGGTCAACCGGGTGGATGCCGAGGCACTGGCCGGGGATGCCGTGCCGGTCCATGGCGTCGGACAGGGTCGCGGTGTCGAGCGCGGCGATGCGCGCGAGATTCTTGTCCTCAGCCATGGCCCACCTTCTTGTCCTGCAGCATGGTTTCGTAGTTGCCGCCCATCACCCGCGATACCGGCACGCCGCGCTCGACGGCGCGCGCCATCTCGTCGCTCTTGGCCTTGATATCCTCGGCGCGGGCAAGCACGTCGGCGATCCGGGCGGCGGGGATGACGACGCAGCCGCTACGGTCGGCGGCGACGTAGTCGCCGGGCGCGACCTGGGTGTCGCCGAACTCGATCAGTTCCTGGCACGAAATCTCGTAGACTCGGCCGCGCGCGGTCCGTGCGGTGGCCGAGCGAGCATAGACGGGGTAGCCGATCGCGGCGGCCTCCTCGACGTCGCGGCCGGGGCCGTCGATCAGCGTACCGGCGACGCCGCGGTGGAGCGCGGCGCGCGAGAGAATGCCGCCCCAGGCCGCGCCGTCGACGCCGGAGCGTTGGGCGATGACGATGACGTCGTCCGGCCCGGATGCCTCCACGGCGGCGGTGCCGAGATGGCGCTTCGAAGTCTCCGGCGGCACGCCGGCGACGAGGCGCACCGTCACTGCGCGCCCCGCGACCGGCTTGATTACGCCGAGCGGACGCAGCCCGGTCACCGCCGGGGGCAGCTTCAGCGCGTCGAGCGCGTCGGAGAGGTCGCAGATGTCGAGCGCGCGCAGGCGCCGGATCAGGTCGTCGGCTTCAGCCATGGCGGCGTGCATGTCCTGGAAGGTCGGTCGGCGCTTTGTGGCGGCCCTCTCCGCCGCCTGCAAGCGAAATCACCGTCCGGCAGTCAAACAGCGCCGGGCGATGCGGCCGTGTGGCCCGAGGCTCTCAGGCGCGGGCGCGGCGCGGGCGGCGGGCGGCCTCCGGCGCCTCGAGCAGGCGCGGGGCATGGCGCGTCAAGACCTTGCGGACGCGTCCCTTGAGCCAGCCGAACATGTGCGGCAGGTCGACCTCGATCTTGACGGCATCCTCGAGCGCCTCGACCCGGCCGGTGAAATCGCGGCCGAGCGCGGCGACCTTGACGTTGAGCACGTCGCCTTCCCACTGGTCTTCGATCGAAGTGACGTAGGGCTTGGCCTGCTCCGCCGCCTTGTCGAAATTGCTGCGGATGCGGACGAGCGCTTCTGCGCGGGTCATGCCGTGCGGGACGGTGATGGTCAGCGGGGTCGTCGGCATCGTCGAGGCTCCGTGGCGGCAAAGGATGCGAGTAGCGTGAAGCGCTGCAGGCGTCCAGCCCGGCGCCGGTCACGCCGCGGGGAGGATGTGGTCGGCAAAGCGCTTCTTCAGCTCGGTCTTGAGCAGCTTGCCGGTTGCGGTGTGGGGCAGGCTGTCGACGATCACGACATCGTCCGGCACCCACCACTTGGCGACCTTGCCCTGGTACCAACCGAGGAGCTCGTCGCGGGTTGGCGTCTCGCCCTCCTTGGCGACGACGAGAAGGAGCGGCCGCTCGTCCCATTTCGGGTGGTTGACGCCGATCACCGCCGCCTCCTGCACCGCCGGATGGCCGACTGCGATATTTTCGAGCTCGATCGAGGAGATCCACTCGCCGCCGGACTTGATGACGTCCTTGGCGCGGTCGACGATCTCGATATAGCCGCTCTGGTCGATGGTCACGACGTCGCCGGTGCGGAACCAGCCGTCGGCGGTGAAGTTGGGGTCGTTCGGCCGCCCGAAATAGGACGAGGCGATCCACGGGCCGCGCACGAGCAGCTCGCCGAAGGCCTTGCCGTCGTTCGCGACCTCGTTGCCGTGGTCGTCGACCACCTTGAGGTCGACGCCGAAGATCGGCCGCCCCTGGCTCTTGAAATGGGCGAGGCGCTCGTCGGTCGTCCAGTTGGCGTTTTCCACCTTGGGCATGTTGATGGTGCCGAGCGGACTCATCTCGGTCATGCCCCAGGCGTGGCGGATGACGACGCCGTACTCCTTCTCGAACGCCACGGCGATCGCGGTCGGCATCGCCGAGCCGCCGACCACGAGGCGCGGCGGATTGGTGAAGCGGTTTCCGCTCTCACGGAGATATTTCAGCAGGCCCATCCACACCGTCGGCACGCCGGCCATGCCGGTGACGCTCTCCTGCTCGCAGAGCCGGTAGATCGAGGCGCCGTCGAGCCGCGGGCCGGGCATGACGAGGCTCGTCCCGGCCATCGGCGCCTGGTAGGGGATGCCCCAGCCGCAGACGTGGAACAGCGGCACCACCGGCAGCACCACGTCGACCGAGCGGTGGCCGGTCACGTCCGCCATGTTGCCGGCATAGGCGTGCAGCACCGTCGAGCGGTGCGAGTAGAGCACACCCTTGGGATCGCCCGTGGTGCCGGAGGTGTAGCAGAGCGCGGCCGCGGTCTTCTCGTCGAAGCGGGGCCATTCGATCCGCTCCGATCCCGGCGCGATGAAGCTCTCGTAGTCGACGACCTCGAAGCGGTTGCCGAGCTTGCTGTCGGGCACCTTGTCGTCGAGCACGACGATGGTCTTCACGACGCCGGCAATGGCATCGGCAACGCCCTCGACCAGCGGCAGGAACATCGGGTCGACGAAGAGGTGGGTGTCCTCGGCGTCCTTCACGATGAAGGCGACCTGCGGCGGGAACAGACGCGGGTTGATGGTGTGGCACACCGCTCCGATGCCGGAAATGCCGTAATAGAGCTCGAGATGGCGGTGGTCGTTCCAGGCGAGCGTCGCGATGCGCTCGCCTGGCTTGACCCCGCGGGCCTTCAGCGCATTGGCGAGCTTGGCGGCGCGGGCGTGGATCTGCGGATAGGTGTGGTGGACCGTCGAGCCGTCCGGCCGTGCGGTGACGATCTTGGCGCCGCGATGGTAGCGGGCGGCAAAGCCCAGGATGTCGGAGATCAGGAGCTCGCGCTCCTGCATCAGGCCGTCCATGGCGTGTCTCCCTTGGCGCCGCCGTTTGTCCGGGCGCTGCTGCCGTGACTGTATCGACGCTGCCGCGGCACCGGCAAGTCGCGCGTGGCCCTTGGGGGAGGCTGGCGCCGGATCGGAACGGCGGGGCCGGCGTTCTTTCCTGCGTAGGGTTGCCTTGCCGGCGAGGGCAGGGCGGCGATCGCAGCCCAGGGACGGCGATGGCGGAGCTTGGCACCGGTGAATTCTTCCGGCGCGTCATCATCGTCGCGGCGGTTGTCGCGTTCGCCGTCGCGGTGTGGGAGCTGACCGACGTTCTCCTGCTCGCCTTCGGCGCGATCCTGGTCGCGCTGATGCTTCAGCTCATCGCCGAGCCGATCGAGCGCTGGACGCCGCTGAAGCACAATTTCGCGCTCCTGGTCTCGGGGCTGATCGTGCTTGCGATCGCCGCCGGCACGATCTGGCTGTTCGGCATGCAGATCGGCGCCCAGATGAGCGACGTCATCCATCGCGCGACCGAGGCGGTGAGCAGCCTCAGGAGCGACCTCGGCAAGAGCGGTCTCGGTCGCACCGTCATGAGCCAGCTCGGCAAGACGCAGGTCTCGCTGACGGGCTGGGCCGAGAAGATCTTGACGGTCAGCATCGAGACCATCGTCGCGCTGATCCTGCTCGTCATCAGCGCGGCCTACCTGACCTCGCAGCCGCGGCTATATCGCGCCGGCCTGGTGCAGCTCTTCCCGCCGAGCCTGCACGCGGAGGTCGGCGGCACGCTCGACAATATCGGCAAGGCGCTGAGGCTGTGGCTGCTCGGCCAGTTCATCCAGATGGCGATCATCGGCTGCCTGACGCTGCTCGCCGTCTGGCTGATCGGCCTGCCCGGCGCCATGGCGCTCGGGGTCATCGCCGGCATCACCGAGTTCATCCCCTATGTCGGGCCGGTGCTGGCGGCGATCCCGGCGGTGCTGGTCGCCTTCACCCTCGGGCCGGCGACGGCCCTTTGGACGGTCGTCGCCTATCTTCTGATCCACCAGATCGAAGGCAACCTGGTCGCGCCGCTGATCCAGCGCACCATGGTCTCGATCCCGCCGGCGCTGCTGCTGTTCGTGATCGCCGCGGCTGGGGCGCTGTTCGGGCCGCTCGGCATCCTGTTCGCTGCGCCGCTGACGGTGGTCGCCTTCGTCTCCGTCAAGCGCCTCTACGTGCGCAACACGCTGCAGCAGGAGACCGACATCCCCGGCGAGGGCCCCGAGGACATCGATGCGTAATCAGCCGCGGTGGTCGGCCTCAGCGACCGGCGTCCCCGGCACGGGCTGACGGATCAGTTCGGCCGGGCTCGCGCCGTGGAGCGCGTAATTGTCGAGCCGGCGGCGCTCCTTCTCGAACGCGGCGAGCGCGGTGCCGGCGAGCTCCTGCCCGCGGGGCACCTTGATGCGCATCGGGTCGACGAAGCGGCCGTTGACGATCACCTCGAAATGGACGTGCGGCCCCGTCGACAGGCCGGTCGAGCCGACATAGCCGATGATCTGGCCCTGGCGGACGTGGACGCCCGGCTCGATGCCGCGGGCGAAGGCCGACATGTGACCGTAGGTGGTCTCGTAGCCGTTGGCATGGCGGATGCGGATCTGCCGCCCGTAGCCGTTCTCCCACTTGTCGTATTCGATCACGCCGTCGCCGGCGGCGCCGATCGGGGTGCCGCGCGGGGCCGCCCAGTCGACGCCGGTATGGGCGCGGGTGTAGCCCAGGATCGGGTGGCGCAGCATGCCGAAGCCGCGGCTGAAGCGGGCGGTGGGCACCGGCTTCCGGACCAGGAACTTGCGGGTGCTGCGGCCGTCCTCGTCGAAATAGTCGGCGCTGCCGCCGGGCGTCTCGAAGCGATAGAAGCGCTTGGTGTCGCCGTCGATCAGGAGCGAGGCATAGAGCACCTCGGGATGATCGCCCGCGGCCTTGCCGTCCTCAGTCGAGGCGTAGAGCACTTCGAAGCCGTCGCCATCGGCGATCCGGCGCTCGAAATCGGCGTCGTAGCCGAAGATGTGGATCAGCTCGCGGATCACCGGTACCGGCACGCCCTTGGCGAGGGCGGTGGCGTAGAGGCTGTCGTAGAGCCGCGGCGTCTTGCCCTCGTCCTCGGCCGCGGCGGCGGCGCTTTCGTCGCCCTCCTGGCTGGCGTCTTCTACGATCTGCACCTGGCCCGCGACCGCGACGTAGCCGCCGGTGTCGGACTGCACGACGGAGGTCTCGTCGCTGCCGGCCGCGAGCGTTACGCGGACCGCGTCCTGCCGCGACGGATCGCCGGGATGGGGCGCAAACAGGATGCGGATGTTCGTGCCCGCGGCGAGCTTGCGGGCGTTCGACTGCGGCGGGAGGGCGCCCGCGATCGCCGCCGCCTGGTCGGTCGCGACCCCGTGCGCGACGAGGAGCTTGTCGAGCGCGTCGCCGGCGGCGGCGGTCACCGACTTTTCGCCCGCCGCGGCCGCGCGGTCGGCTGCGGTTGCCGATTGCGGGGCAGCGGTGGCGTCGGGCGACTTGATCAGCACCGTCATGTTCGAGAGCGGGCCGCCGGCGGCGACGGTCGTCGCACTCTTGCTTTCCGCCGGGCGGCTCGTGGCCGAGGGGAGGGCGCTGCGGTCGCCGGTCACCGCGCTGCCAAGGTCCATCTTGTGCAGAGCGTCGAAGGCGGCCGCCTCGCGCACCCGCGCCACCACCTCGCTGAGCGGCAGATAGGGGCCTTCCTCGGGCGCGATCGCGACGCTGGCGAGGTCGCGGGTGACGTAGGAGATGTCGCCGTCCGGTTCCGGGCCGGGGTCGCTGGCGCGGGCGCCGTCGTCCGCGAACAGGCTCATCGGGTTGAACGGTGGAATCTTATAGGCCGAAACGTCGCCAGTCGTGAGCGAAGCGGAGACCAACGTCACCGGCCGCGTCCGTACCACCTCGTGGTCGCCGACCTCGCTGGTCGTCGACAGGCGGAAGATCTGGCGGCTCTCCTTGACGCCGTCGGTCGGGCTGATGCGGTCGGACTTGCGGAGCGCGTTGGAGATGCGGTCG
Source organism: Hyphomicrobiales bacterium (assembly GCA_035547055.1). Lineage (GTDB taxonomy): Bacteria > Pseudomonadota > Alphaproteobacteria > Rhizobiales > Methylopilaceae > DASZVN01. The sequence continues at coordinate 2,265 of DASZVN010000123.1, read as the reverse complement.
CCGACCAGGCGGGCGAGCCGCGGCTGGGCGAAGCCGGGCGCCTTGGCGAGCAGGGCCTCGCCGTTCATCGCCGCCCCGATCGCCGCGCCGAGGAGGCCGATACCGGCCAGCGCGGTCAGAATGGTGCCGCCGAGCCAGCGCAGGTTTACCGGGCCGGTCGTGGGCGCGGCGCCGCCGACGCGGAGCGGAGGCTCGTCGCCGAGTTCGACGGCAGCACTGCGATGAGCGATGCGGCTGCGCTGCGCACTCACGGTCGGCAACCGCTTCCCCCCTTGCGCTTCCGTCGATTTGCAGCCGGCGCCCGGACCGCAACGCCGTTCAGACTAGCGCGGCCGAATATGGCCTCAATGCGGCACCGCGCGGCCTTCGCACCGCCCCGCGAGAATGCCGCGGCAGGGCGCCGGCGGCCAGCCTCGTTCCGACGCAAGACGAGTGCTTTCCACGGCGTCGCGACAGGCGCCGCGAAGCCGGTGCCGAGCGGCATGAAATTTCCTCGCCGAGGCTGTTGACAGGCTCCGACGCCCCAACCTATATACCGCCCACCCCGGCGGCGCCGGCGCCGCTCCTGCGGCTCCTGGCAGTTCGTCGGGCCTTCAATCTCTGGAGCTTACGGCCGTTGACTTCCCGGCCACGCTGGGAAGATAATGACCGTCTTGGCCCATCGGTTGAGACGCTCCGCGGCTTTCGCCGTGGGCCCGCTGTTTGACAACTGAATCGGAAGAAAGAGAAACGTGGGCGGCGGAGTCCTTGCGGCTTCGGTCTTTCGGGACCGGAGCGGGATAAGAGACTTCGGCGGTCAAACGTTTCGTCCGCTTCATGAGCGCCGCGAGGCGCGCAGGGAGCAGGACCTCGTCAAACGTCGTGACCAGTGCCGGAACAAGCTCGAATCCAACTTGAGAGTTTGATCCTGGCTCAGAACGAACGCTGGCGGCAGGCTTAACACATGCAAGTCGAGCGCCCCGCAAGGGGAGCGGCAGACGGGTGAGTAACGCGTGGGGATCTACCCAGTGGTACGGAACAACCCGGGGAAACTCGGACTAATACCGTATAAGTCCTTCGGGAGAAAGATTTATCGCCATTGGATGAACCCGCGTCGGATTAGCTAGTTGGTGGGGTAATGGCCCACCAAGGCGACGATCCGTAGCTGGTCTGAGAGGATGATCAGCCACATTGGGACTGAGACACGGCCCAAACTCCTACGGGAGGCAGCAGTGGGGAATATTGGACAATGGGCGAAAGCCTGATCCAGCCATGCCGCGTGGGTGATGAAGGCCTTAGGGTTGTAAAGCCCTTTCGGCGGGGAAGATAATGACGGTACCCGCAGAAGAAGCCCCGGCTAACTTCGTGCCAGCAGCCGCGGTAATACGAAGGGGGCTAGCGTTGTTCGGAATTACTGGGCGTAAAGCGCGCGTAGGCGGACTGACAAGTCGGGGGTGAAATCCCGAGGCTCAACCTCGGAACTGCCTTCGATACTGTCAGTCTTGAGGTCGGGAGAGGTGAGTGGAACTCCGAGTGTAGAGGTGAAATTCGTAGATATTCGGAAGAACACCAGTGGCGAAGGCGGCTCACTGGCCCGATTCTGACGCTGAGGCGCGAAAGCGTGGGGAGCAAACAGGATTAGATACCCTGGTAGTCCACGCCGTAAACGATGGATGCTAGCCGTTGGGGAGCTTGCTCTTCGGTGGCGCAGCTAACGCATTAAGCATCCCGCCTGGGGAGTACGGTCGCAAGATTAAAACTCAAAGGAATTGACGGGGGCCCGCACAAGCGGTGGAGCATGTGGTTCAATTCGAAGCAACGCGCAGAACCTTACCAGCTCTTGACATCCGGTGCTACCTGTAGAGATGCAGGGTCCCCTTCGGGGGCGCCGAGACAGGTGCTGCATGGCTGTCGTCAGCTCGTGTCGTGAGATGTTGGGTTAAGTCCCGCAACGAGCGCAACCCTCGCCCTTAGTTGCCATCATTCAGTTGGGCACTCTAGGGGGACTGCCGGTGATAAGCCGGAGGAAGGTGGGGATGACGTCAAGTCCTCATGGCCCTTACGGGCTGGGCTACACACGTGCTACAATGGCGGTGACAGAGGGAAGCAATGGGGCAACCCCGAGCCAATCTCAAAAAGCCGTCTCAGTTCGGATTGCACTCTGCAACTCGAGTGCATGAAGGTGGAATCGCTAGTAATCGCAGATCAGCATGCTGCGGTGAATACGTTCCCGGGCCTTGTACACACCGCCCGTCACACCATGGGAGTTGGGTTTACCCGAAGGCG
>DASZVN010000122.1:0-20552 GCA_035547055.1 Hyphomicrobiales bacterium | reverse complement strand
CATCGACCTGCCGCGCGACCGGCTGGTGGTGCTGACCGGCCTCAGCGGCTCGGGCAAGTCCTCGCTCGCCTTCGACACCGTCTATGCCGAGGGCCAGCGCCGCTATGTCGAGAGCCTCTCGGCCTACGCCCGCCAGTTCCTCGAGATGATGCAGAAGCCGGACGTCGACCAGATCGACGGCCTCTCCCCTGCGATCTCGATCGAGCAGAAGACGACCTCGCGGAACCCGCGCTCGACGGTCGCCACCGTCACCGAGATCTACGACTACATGCGCCTCTTGTGGGCGCGCATCGGCATCCCCTATTCGCCAGCGACGGGCCTGCCGATCGAGAGCCAGACCGTCAGCCAGATGGTCGACCGCATTCTGGCGCTGCCCGAGGGCACGCGGCTCTACCTGCTGGCGCCCGTCGTCAGGGCCCGGAAGGGCGAGTACCGCAAGGAGATCGCCGAGTTCCAGAAGCGCGGCTACCAGCGCCTCAAGATCGACGGCACCTTCTATGCGATCGACGACGCGCCGGCGCTCGACAAGAAGCTGAACCACGACCTCGACGTCGTGGTCGACCGCATCGTCGTGCGGCCGGACATCGCGGCCCGCCTCGCCGATTCGCTGGAGCAATGCCTCCGCCTCGCCGACGGCATTGCGGTGGCGGAGTTCGCGGATGCGCCGCCGGCCGCGGCAGTGGAGAAGACGCCGGCGAAGGGAAAGCGCGCGAAGAAAGGCGCCCCGGCCGGAGAATCGGAAAAGGCATCCAAGGCCGTCGCGAAGATCCACGACCAGCAGAGCGGCCCGCAGCGCATCATCTTCTCGGAGAAATTCGCCTGCCCGGTGTCCGGCTTCACCATCCCGGAGATCGAGCCGCGGCTGTTCTCGTTCAACAACCCGGCCGGCGCCTGTCCGGCTTGCGGTGGGCTCGGCCACGAGATGCGGGTCGATCCGGCGCTAGTCGTCTCGGACGACGCCAAGACGCTGCGCGGCGGGGCCATCGCGCCGTGGGCCAAATCGACCTCGCCCTACTACAAGCAGACGCTGGACGCGCTGGCGAAGCACTACGGCTTCTCGACCGGCGCGCGCTGGCGCGACCTGCCGGAGGTGGCGCGCGACGCCATCCTGTTCGGCTCGGGCGAGGACAAGATCGCCTTCGTCTACGACGACGGCCTCCGCGCCTACGAGACCAGGAAGACCTTCGAGGGCGTGGTGCCGAACCTCCAGCGCCGCTGGAAGGAGACCGACAGCGAGTGGGCGCGCGAGGAGATCGGACGCTACATGAGCGAGACGCCGTGCTCGGTCTGCCACGGCGCGCGGCTGAAGCCCGAGGCGCTCGCGGTCAAGATCGCGGGCTCGAACATCAGCGAGGCGACCGGCCTCTCGGTCCGAAGCGCCGCGCAATGGTTCACCGACCTGCCGGCGGCGCTCAGCGACAAGCATGTCGAGATCGCCGGCCGCATCCTCAAGGAAATCCGCGAGCGGCTGCGCTTCCTGGTCGATGTCGGCCTCGACTACCTGACGCTCGACCGCTCGTCCGGCACGCTATCCGGGGGCGAGAGCCAGCGCATCCGCCTGGCCTCGCAGATCGGCTCCGGCCTGACCGGCGTGCTCTACGTCCTCGACGAGCCGTCGATCGGGCTGCACCAGCGCGACAACGAGCGCCTCTTGGAGACGCTGCGGCGCCTGCGCGACCTCGGCAACACCGTGATCGTGGTCGAGCACGACGAGGACGCCATCCGCACCGCGGACTACGTGGTCGACGTCGGCCCCGGCGCCGGCATCCACGGCGGCCACATCGTCGCCGAGGGAACGCCGGCCGACATCATGGCCAACCCGGCGAGCCTCACCGGGCAATATCTCTCGGGCGTCCGCGAGATCCCGGTGCCGGCGAAGCGGCGCGAGCCCAACAAGCGCAAGCAGCTCCGCGTCGTCGGCGCCCGCACCAACAACCTCAAGAACGTCGAGGCGGCGATCCCGCTCGGCCTCCTCACCTGCGTCACCGGCGTGTCGGGCGGTGGCAAGTCGAGCCTCCTCGTCGACACCGTGTTCAAGGCGGTGGCGCGCCAGCTCAACGGCGCCAACGAGCATCCCGGCCCGTTCGACCGGCTGGAGGGGCTGGAGCATCTCGACAAGGTCATCGACATCGACCAGTCGCCGATCGGGCGCACGCCGCGCTCGAACCCCGCGACCTATGTCGGCGCGTTCACCCCGATCCGCGAATGGTTCGCCGGCCTGCCCGACGCCAAGGCGCGCGGCTTCGGCACCGGCCGCTTCTCCTTCAACGTCAAGGGCGGGCGCTGCGAGGCGTGCCAGGGCGACGGCGTCATCAAGATCGAAATGCATTTCCTGCCGGACGTCTACGTCACCTGCGACGTCTGCAAGGGCAAGCGCTACGACCGCGAGACGCTGGAGGTGCTCTATCGCGGCAGGTCGATCGCTGACGTGCTCGACATGACGGTGGAGGAGGCGGCGGGCTTCTTCCGCGCCGTGCCGTCGATCCGCGAGAAGATGGAGACCCTGGTCCATGTCGGGCTCGACTACGTCAAGCTCGGCCAGCCGGCGACGACGCTCTCGGGCGGCGAGGCGCAGCGGGTGAAGCTCTCGAAGGAGCTGTCCCGCCGTTCGACCGGGCGCACGCTCTACATCCTCGACGAGCCGACCACCGGCCTGCATTTCCACGATGTGGCCAAGCTATTGGATGTGCTGCAGGAATTGGTGTCGCAGGGAAACACGGTCGTGGTGATCGAGCACAATCTCGAGGTCATCAAGACCGCCGACTGGGTGATCGACCTCGGCCCCGAGGGCGGCGACGGCGGCGGCGAGATCGTCGCGGCCGGGACGCCGGAGACGATCGCCAAGAATCCCCGCAGCCACACCGGCCGCTTCCTCAAGGAGGCGCTGGCCAAGAGCGGCAAGGCCAAGGCCGCGCAGGCCGCGGAGTAGGCCAGGACGACAAGGCTCCCCGGTCAGCCTGGGATGACCAGGCTGACCAGGATAACTGGCCTGCATGCCGGGGACGCGGCGCGGCCGGCCGATTCTACGCCACGTTCAGCTTCCGCCCACGGTTCCAGAGGAGGAACGGCGTGCCGGCGACGAACAGGTCGAGATAGCGCGGCGCCTGGAAATGGCCGTTGAGCGAGACCCTGGGCAGCGCCGTCGGGTATTCGCGGTGGGCGCTGAAGAGGTGGCCGGCCCGCGTCGTCCAGGCGGTGGTGAAGCCGAGCAGGCGCGCGATCTCGAACTCGCGGCGTCCCGCGGCGCCGGGGTCGCCGACCGGGAAGGCGACGTGGCGCGGCAGCATGCCGAGCTTCTCCCGGATGTCGCGGCGCGAGCGCTCCAGCTCCTGCGTCACCACCTCGGCCGGCCATTTCGCCAGCATGTAGTGGTTGACGGTGTGGGCGCCGATGGTGACCAAGGGGTCGCGCGCGACCGGCACGAGGTCGTCCCAGGACAGGCACTCCGCGGCGACGAGGCGGCGGCCGTCGATGCCGTATTCGGCGGCGAGGCCCGCGATGATCGCCCGCATGCGGTCCTCGGGCATCGCCTTGAGGCGCTTCATCACGCAGTCCCAGGCCCTCGCCTTGGCCGGGGAGTCGAGCGTGTCGAAGCGCTCCGGCCCCTGGCCGAGATCGACCTCCAGGCTGGTCGCGCGCCGCAGCACCTCCTCCAGCGTGAGCCACCAGAGATCGCCGGTGGCGTCGGCGAAGGCCGAGGCGACGAACAGGGCCGCCGGGGCCCGGTGCCGGCGCAGCACCGGCAGGGCGTAGTCGACGAAATCGCGATAGCCGTCGTCGAAGGTCAGCGTGCAGAACGGCGGGCGCTCGCCCTGCGCGGTCAGGCGCGCCCAGGCCTCGTCGAGGTCGACGAACTCGTAGCCCGCCGCCCGGACATGGCGGATCGTCATGTCGAGGAAGCCCGGCGTCACCTCGAGCAGGTGGTTCGGTGCGAAGCCCGCCTCGGCGGCGGGCCGGACGTGGTGCAGCGTCAACGCGAAGCCGCGCCCCCGTGCCAGGCGGCCGCCGGGCAGGCGGTGGGCGCGGACGAGGTGCAGCGCGTCCATGACGGCGCGGAAGGCGGTGGTGCGGCGGTCGGGCAAGGGCGTTAGCCGGCTGTCAACGGTCGATCGCCCAGGATCATCGCCCAACGACGGCTGCGAGAGCGTTAACATGACCCCCCGGATTTCTGCACGACGCGACCGGTCCCCGCCCGCGGGCGGGACCGTGGCCGCCGCCAGCCAGCCGGGGCTCGTGCCGTTCGACAGCATCGCCGCGGCGACGCCGTTCTGGCAGGCGCTCCAGGAAGGCGGCGTCACCACGCCGTTCCAGCGCCTCGACTGGATCGCCGCCTGGTGCCGCCACGCGTCGCCGGCGCTGGGCGAGACGCCGCTTTTCGTCGGCCTCGCCGGCGAGAGGGGCGAGCCGGCGCTGCTGTTCCCGTTCGGCGTCGTGCGGCAGAACGGCCTGCGGGTGGCACGCTGGCTCGGCGGCGATCACGCGAATTTCAACCTCGGCCTGATCGGCCCCTCGCCCGCGGCGGCCATGGCGCCGGCCGCGATGCAGCGCCTGCTGCGCGACGCCGGGCAGCGCGCCGGGGTCGACGTCTTCCTGCTCGAGCGGATGCCGCGGCGCTGGGACGGCATCAGCCATCCGCTCGCCACCCTGCCGGGCACCTTCCCGAGCGTCGACCAGGGCTTTCGCGGGCCGCTCGGCCCCGACGGCGAAGCCGTGATCCAGAGCCGCTACAGCTCGGCCTCGCGCCGCACCGTGCGCAAGAAGGAGCAGCGCCTCGCCGAGCATGGCGAGATCCGCATCGTCCACGCGAGGACCCCGGCCGAGGCCGGGCGCCTGCTCGACGCCTATCTCGCCGAGAAGGCGAAGTGGTTCCGCGAGCGCGGCATCGACGACCCCTTCGCCGCGCCCGGCGTCCACGATTTCCTCCTCGCCGCGGCGCTCGCCGGGATGAGCGCGGGCCATCCGGCGATCGACCTCTACGGCTACGAGGTCGGCGGCAGGCTCCTGGCCGTGACCGGGGGCGCCGCCCACGCCGGGCGGTTCTCGATGATGTTCACCGGCATCGCCGACGACGAGCTGACCCGCTTCAGCCCGGGCGAGCAGCTCTCGCTGGCGGTCGTCGCCGACCTCTGCGCGCGCGGCTTCCACACCGTCGATTTCGGCGTCGGCGACACCGCCTACAAGCACCGCCTCTGCCCCGAGGAGGAGACCCTGTTCGACGTCGCGGTCGCGGTCAGCGCCAAAGGCCGCGCCGCCGCCGCGGCCTGGACCGGGCTCCGCCGGCTCCGCCGCGAGGCCAAGCGCTCGCCCCGCATCCGCGCCGCCGTCGAGCGCCTCCGCCGGCTGAAGGCCCGCGCGAGCGGCGCGAAAGGCGGCGAAGACTGACAGCCGCGCCTCGCCGTCTCGGCGGCGGAGACGCCCCTCCACCATGCTTCGCATGGCCGCTCCCCATCTGCGATGGGGGAGGATTGGCCGCGACGCTATCGCCCCGCGTCGTAAGCCGCCACCGCCCGCCGCGGGGCGGCGGCGCGCCAGCGCTCGACCAGGAGGCGTTCCAGCACCGGGCGCGGCACGGTCGCGAGGCGAACCAGCATGGCCGGATAGGCGCGATAATGCTCGGTGATGAAGAAGCTGGCCGGGTCGGCCTCCATCAGCATCGCCCGCTCGTCGAAGCCGACGCGGAGCACGATCGCCGCGCCGTCCTGGTGCAGCCGGGTCAGGAAGGTCTTGCCGACGCGGAAGGCCGGCGTGCCGTAGGACGTGCCCTCGGTCACGCCGGGCAGCGCCAGCGCGATGGCGCGGACCGTCGCGAACTCAGGCGGCTCCGGCGTGGGCCTGGCGGCCATCGGCGCTCTCGGCGAGACGCTCGGCGACGCGGGCGTCGACCTCGGCCATGCGGCCGCGATAGGCCGCCATGCGCTCGCGCTGGGCGGCGACCACCGCCGGATCGGCGCGATCGGGGCTGCCTGGATAAGGCGGCTCGGGCGCGTATTCGATCTGGAGCTGGATCGCCTTGGCGAGCTCGGCGCCGGCGATGATGGTGGCGACCTCCAGGGCGAAGTCGATGCCGGCCGTGACCCCACCGCCGGTGATGAAGCGGCCGTCGCGCACCACGCGGCCCTTGGTCGGGATCGCGCCGAAGGCGGCGAGCCGCTCGAACGACATCCAGTGCGTCGTCGCCTTGACGCCGCCGAGGAGGCCGGCGGCGGCGAGGACCAGGGTGCCGGTGCAGACCGCCGTGACATAGCGGCAGCCGGGCGCCTGGGCGCGGAGAAACGCCAGCAGCGGCTCGTTCTCCATCATCGCGAGGTGGCCCGGGCCGCCCGGCACGCAGACCATGTCGAGCGGCGGGCAGTCCGACAGCGTCGTCGTCGGCATGATGGTCATGCCGTTGGCCGCGCGGACCGGCGCGCGATCATGCGCGACGATCATGCAGGCCGAGCCCGGCAGCCGCGTCAGCACCTCCCACGGCCCGGCGAAATCGAGCGGCGTAAGGTCGGGGAAGACCGGGAAGCCGATCCGGAAGGCGTCTCGCATTGCGCGCTCCTCGTGAGGCGGCCGGACCTTGCGCCCAACGCCGCGAAGGCTCAACAGCGTGAGGCGCAGGGCTTATATGCCGGACGAGCACCCGAGGAGACGCGCCATGGCCGCTGCCGACACGAGCCGCCCGTTCATTCCGCTCGCGATCGCCGTCCTGACCGTGTCCGACACGAGGACGATGGCCGACGACCGCTCCGGCCAGACGCTGGCCGACCGGCTGACCGGCGCCGGGCACCGGCTCGCCGCCCGCGCCATCGTGCCCGACGACCGCGAGGCCATCGCCGGCCAGGTGCGGCGCTGGATCGCCGATCCGGCGGTCGACGTGATCGTCACCACCGGCGGCACGGGCTTCACCGGGCGCGACGTGACGCCGGAGGCGATCGAGCCCCTGTTCGACAAGCGGATGGACGGCTTCTCGACCCTGTTCCACCTGATCTCCAACGGCACCGTCGGCGTCTCGACGATCCAGTCGCGGGCGACGGCGGGGCTTGCCGGCACCACCTTCGTCTTCGTGCTGCCGGGCTCGCCCGGCGCCTGCCGCGACGCCTGGGACGGCATCCTCGCGAGCCAGCTCGACTATCGCCACCGGCCCTGCAATTTCGTCGAGATCATGCCCCGCCTCGACGAGCACCTGAAGCGCGGCGCCGCCGGAGCTTAAAGGAAGCTCGGCTGTCGTCCCGGAAGCCGCGAAGGGGCTATCCGGGGACTCGGCCGCGGGCACGACGCTCAGTCTGTAGGTGGGCATGGCAGGGCTGCCCACGACGTGGGCAAGCTCCGCTTGTCCACCCTACGAATCGGCGGCCTCAGGCGTAGAGCCGCGCGACCATCCGCGTCGGCAGGCGGAGCGCGAGCAGGCCGCGGCCGACCGCCCGGCGGAAGCGATTCCCGCGGCGGCCGGCGGCCGGCGGGACCAGCGCTGCCGCAAGGCGGTGCCGGCGCCGGCGGCCGATCCGGCGGGCAAGGTCCGCGATCTCCAACGCCGGCAGCGTCCGAACGCCGCCGAGCGCGCGGTAGAGCTCCCGCCGGATGACGAGGCCGTGGTCGAGCGCGGCGGCTCCGCCGCGGCCGAACGGAAGCCGGCTCACGATGCCCGCGGGGCTGCGCACGATCCGGAAATGGAAGGCGTCGCGGCGACGCCCGTCGCTCGCCGCGAGCAGCGCCCGCAGCTCCTCGACCCACCCCGGCTGCGGCACCGCGCCCGGGCGCAGGAACATCAGCCAGGGCCCCCGCGCCGCCCCGGCGCCGCGGTCGAGCCGCGGCGCCCGCTCGCGCGGGCCGTCGATCCATTGGCAGCCGGTGAGGTCGGCGATCCGGGCCGTGCCGTCGCGCGAGCCGCCGTCGACCACGATCACCTCGCGGACGAGGCCGTCGGTCGCCGCCGGCACCAGCGCCGCGAGCGTCTCGAACAGCGCCTGCTCGTCGTCGCAGGTCGGGATCACCACGCTGATCATCGCCGCCAGACCTAGCATGGCAGATTTGTGGCGTCGCATGCTGCATTGCCGCATGGGGAATGTTCTTGATTTGTTCTGGAAGCGGCGTTAGATGGAGGGCATGGAACGCGTGCTCGATGCCGCCGTGATGGAAGCCGACCGCGACGCCGGCCGGACGCGGATCGTCGATGCCGAGCGGCGGCGCGGCCGCGGCGCCGTCACCAACGCCAGCGGCCGGTTCGAGCCCTATCGCCGCATCGCCGAGGACGACGGCTGGGGCAGCGCCTTCGACCTGCCGCCGCTGCCGGTCGAGATCACCCGCGAGGCGGCGCGGAAGATCATCACCCGCAACCAGTCGCCGGACATCTCGTTCGACCGCTCGATCAATCCCTATCGCGGCTGCGAGCACGGCTGCATCTATTGCTTCGCCCGGCCGACCCATGCCTATCTCGGCCTGTCGCCGGGCCTCGATTTCGAGACCAAGCTGACGGTCAAGCCCAACGCCGCGGCGCTGCTCGAGCGCGAGCTGTCGGACCCCGCCTACGAGGTGCGGGTGATGGCGATGGGCACCAACACCGATCCCTACCAGCCGATCGAGCGGACCGAGCGCATCACCCGTTCGGTGCTGGAGGTGCTGCGCCGCACCCGCCACCCGGTCGGCATCGTCACCAAGTCGGCGCTGGTGCAGCGCGACATCGACATCCTGGCGCCGATGGCCGAGCAGGGGCTGGCCAAGGTCGGCGTCTCGATCACGACGCTCGACCGCGGTCTCGCCCGCACGATGGAGCCGCGCGCGCCGACGCCGAGCCGGCGGCTCGAGACGATCAAGCGCCTCAGCGAGGCCGGCATCCCGACCATGGTGATGGTGGCGCCGATCATCCCGATGCTGACCGACCCCGAGATCGAGCGCATCCTCGACGCCGCCAAGGCCGCCGGCGCGCGCGAGGCCGGCTACGTGCTCCTGCGCCTGCCGAACGAGATCAAGGACCTGTTCCAGGAATGGCTGAAGGAGCACCGTCCCGACGCGCTCGGTCACGTGATGAGCCTGGTCCGCTCGACCCGCGGCGGGAAGGCCTACGATTCGGCCTGGGGCAGGCGCATGACCGGCGACGGCGTCTACGCCTGGACCATCGGCCGCCGCTTCGAGGCGGCGACGAAGCGCCTCGGCCTCAACCGCACCCGAAGCCGCCTCCGCACCGACCTGTTCGTGCCGCCCGCCCGGCCGGGCGAGCAGCTCCGGCTGCTGTGAGGCGCGAGCCACGGGGTGGACATCGGCAAACCGGTCTCCACCCCGTGGGCAAGCTTCGCTTGCCCATCCTACAACAGGGAGACGTCATGGAACCTCGGATCAACGTCGTCACCCTCGGCGTCCGCGACCTCGCGGCGGCGACCGCGTTCTACGAGCGGCTCGGCTTCACCCGATCGAAAGGCGCAAGCTCGGAGGGCGTGAGCTTCTTCCCGCTCGGCGGCGGTGGCGTGCTCGCCCTGTTCGGCCACGACGCGCTCGCGGAGGACGCCGCGCTGTCGCCGGAAGGCAGCGGCTTCCGCGCCATCTCGCTCGCCCGGAACGCCCGCTCGGAGGCCGAGGCCGATGCGCTCGTCGATGCCTTCGTCGCCGCCGGCGGCCGCCTCGTGAAGCGGCCGAGCAAGGTGTTCTGGGGCGGTTATTCCGGCTACGTCGCCGATCCCGACGGCCATCTCTGGGAAATCGCCTTCAACCCGCACTGGCCGCTCGACGCCGACGGCCGCATCCACCTGCCGCCGTGAGCCTCCCGTCCACTGCGGCGCGACGGCCCAGCCATTGACACCTCAACAATCGCCTCGCAAGCTGGCATGGCGCTCGACCGGCGCCGCAGGATGATCGACAATCGCCGCGGCGGCGGATCGGGCGGCTTCGTTCAGCGCGACCGGACGCCGGGCCGTGCCGGGGAGTTCCGCGACGCGCGATGGTCGAGTTTCTGCAGCAGATCCTGTCCGGTCTCGCCACCGGCTGCGTCTACGCGCTGGTCGCGCTCGGCCTGGTGCTGCTCTACAAGGCGACCGAGGTCCTGAGCTTCGCCCACGGCGACCTCATGATGCTGGCGGCCTTCATCGCCTACACCATCGTCATGGTATGGGGCGGCAATTTCGTCGTCGGCCTCCTCGTCGCGATGATCGTGCTGGCGCTGCTCGGCCTCGTCATCAACCGCTTCATCATCCGCCCGATGATGGGGCGGCCGATCTTCGCCTTCGTGCTGGTGACGCTCGGCGTCAGCCTGGTCTTGCGCGGCATCGTCATGCTGGTGCCGATCTGGGGCACCGACGACTACCGCCTGGTCACCCCGCTCGACGGCAAGGTGCTTCATCTCGGGCCGTTCCTCCTGAACGCGGTCTCGGCCGCCGTCATCGTCATCACCGGCCTGGTGATGGCGGTGTTCTTCCTGTTCTTCCGCTACACCAAGCTCGGCACCGCGATGCGCGCGACCGCGCAGAACGCGCTCGCCGCGACCTATGTCGGCATCGACACGCGGCGCATCTATGCCATCATCTGGGCGATCAGCGCCGCCGCGGCCGCGCTCGCCGGCGTGCTGCTCGCGCCGATGCTGTTCGTCCACGTCAACATGGGCATCGTCGGGCTGAACGCGCTCCCCGCCGCCATCATCGGCGGCGTCGCGAGCCTGCCCGGCGCGGTGGTCGGCGGCATCCTCCTCGGCGTCGTCGAGGCGCTGGCGGGCTACTACCTCCCCGAGGGCGCCAAGGAAGTCGCGCCCTACGTGATGCTGCTGGTGGTGCTGGCGATCCGGCCCGGCGGCATCTTCCCCGAAGTCGTGGCGAAGAAGGTGTAGGCGGCGATGGCCGACGCCCGAACCGAGGCCGCCGAAACCGCGCCGGACCCTGCCGCCATTGCGGTGGGGGTGGCCGAGCGTCCCGCGATCGACGCGCCCGACACGGCGCTGTGGAAGACCGAGATCGGCGTCCTGCCGCACACGCCGGCCGCGATCCTGCGCTGGGCGGTCTTCGCGATCGTCCTCCTGCTGCTGCCGCAGGTGCTCGGCCCCTATTGGCTGAGCCAGATCAACTACGTCCTGATCTACACGCTCGCCGGGATGGGCCTGCAGATCCTGCTCGGCTACACTGGCCAGATCTCGATCGCCCACGCCGCCTTCATGGGCATCGGCGCCTATGCCTGCGCCTATTTCGAGCGGCTCGGAATGGACTTCCCGCTCGCGTTCCTCGCCGCCGCCTTCCTGACCGGCGCGGTCGGCGCCGCCATCGCCGGCCCGGCGCGGCGCGTCAGCGGCCTCTCGCTCCTCGTCGCCTCGATGGCGTTCAACTTCATCGTCCAGCAGGCGATCGAGCGCTGGACGCCGGTGACCGGCGGCGACAACGGCCTCTCGCTCCTGGACCTCGACCTGTTCGGCCTGCCGATCAAGGGCATCGGCGCGCACTACTATCTCTATCTCGGCGTCGTTGCGGTCTCGCTCTGGGTCGCGTTCAACATCCTCCGGAGCCCGCTCGGCCGCGCCATGAACGCGGTCCGCGACAGCGAGGTCGCGGCGCGGAGCATGGGCGTCGACATCGCCCGCATCAAGACGATCGCCTTCGGCCTCAGCGCCTTCTTCGGCGCCTTCGCGGGCGCGCTCTACGCCCACCAGATCACCTTCATCTCGCCCGACCAGTTCGGCCTCCAGCTCTCGCTCGACCTCATCGTCATGCTGGTGGTCGGCGGCGCCGGCTCGCTCGCCGGCATCGTGCTCGGCGCGATCTTCCTGGTGGTGGTGCCTGAACTCCTCGACTACGTCCTCGCCCTGTTCAGCTCGACCGGCGAGCCGCCCGGCGCGCGGCCGATCCTCGAAGGCGGCCTCCTCATCATCGTCATGCTGTTCGAGCCATGGGGCCTCTACGGCCTGTGGCTCCGCCTCAAGCGCCGCCTCTTCACCAGGCGACGGGCCGGCGCCCCGGCGGCGGGAGGCGGCCATGCTGCTTGAGGTCGCGGACCTCGCGGTCCATTTCGGCGGCGTCAAGGCGGTCGACGGCGTCAGCTTCGCGGTCGAGGCCGGCGAGGTGTTCTCGATCATCGGGCCGAACGGCGCCGGCAAGACCACGATCTTCAACCTGATCAGCCGGATCTACGATCCCTCCGCCGGCCGCATCGCCTTCAAGGGCGAGGACATCACTGCGCTGCCGGCCCATCTCGCCGCCCAGCGCGGCATCGGCCGCACCTTCCAGAACGTCGAATTGTTCGCGGGCGGCAGCGTGCTGAAGAACCTCCTCCTCGGCTGCGAGGTCCACCGCCGCACCAGCTTCGTCGAGGACATGCTGTTCCTGCCCCGGGTGCGCCGCCAGGAGCTCGCCTTCCGTGCGCGCGTCGAGGAGGTGATCGAGCTGCTCGACCTCGGCCGCTACCGCCACGCCATGGTCGGCGGCCTGCCCTATGGCCTCCGCAAGGTGGTCGAGCTCGGCCGCGCGCTCGCGATGCAGCCCGACTTGCTGCTGCTCGACGAGCCCTCCTCCGGCCTCAACAGCCGCGACACCGAGATCATGGCCGACTGGATCCAGGAGATCCGGCGCCGCCGCCCGGTGACGATGATCGTGGTCGAGCACGACATGAACCTCGTGGCGGCGGTGTCCGACCGGGTGCTGGCGCTCGAAGCCGGCCGCGTGCTGGCGCAAGGCACCGCGGCGGCGGTGCAGGCCGACCCGCAGGTCATCCGCGCCTATCTGGGGGAGTGAGGCGATGGCGGAAGACGCTTGCCTTGGTCATCCCGGCCGGAGCGAAGCGGAGAGCCGGGATCCGGGGCCGAATGCAGCGCTCGTGTCGAGGTCCCGGATCGCGCTTCGCGCGTCCGGGATGACAAGGCGTTCCAGCCCGGCCCGATTTGGCTGGGGTCTGAAATCCAGATGACCGACGCGCTGCTCGAGCTTGACGGCGTCGCCTCGGGCTATGGCCCGATCGCGGTGCTGCACGACGTCAGCCTGGCCGTCGGCGCCGGCGAGATCGTCGCCGTGCTCGGCGCCAACGGAGCCGGCAAGTCGACGCTGCTCCGCACCATCTCGGGGATCGTGCCGGTGCGGCGCGGCACCACCCGCTTCGGCGGCCGTTCGCTCGGCGGGATGTCGGGCGCCCGGATCGTCGGCGAGGGGCTGAGCCACGTCCCCGAGGGCCGCGAGGTCTTCCCGGTGCTGACGGTGCGCGAGAACCTGATGATGGGCGCCTATCGCCGCCACGACCGCGACGGCATCGCCCGCGACCTCGCCGAGGCCTACGACTATTTCCCGATCCTGAACGAGCGGCGGGAGCAGGTGGCGGGGCTGCTCTCGGGCGGCCAGCAGCAGATGCTGGCGATCGCCCGCGCGATGATGGCGCGGCCCAAGCTCCTCCTCCTCGACGAGCCTTCGCTCGGCCTGTCGCCGATCCTGACCCGCGAGATCTGGGCGATGCTGACCCGCCTCAACCGCGAGCGCGGCACCGCGATCCTCCTGGTCGAGCAGAACGTCAACCTCGCGCTCAAGATCGCGGCCCGCGCCTATGTGATGGAGCTCGGCCGCATCGCGCTCGAAGGCCCGGCCGCCGAGATCGCCAACCGTCCCGAGATCCGCGAGGCCTATCTCGGCCGCGGCGCGGTGCACGCCTGATGACGCAACGGCCCCTCACCCGGCCGCCGGCGAATGCCGGCGACTCGACCTCTCCCCGCTGGGAAGATGCGAAGGAAAGGCGCAGCCGTCCACGCCTCTCCTTCAGGGAAAGGTCGAGTCGCCTGCGCCGGCAGGCGATCCAGGTGAGGGATTACGGCGCCGGGGAAGAACCCGGACCCACCAGAATCCCGCACACTTCGGCGGGCATCGAGAGCATCGGGAAGTGGTGGGTCGGAAGCTCGTGGCTTTCCCAGCCGGGCGTGGCGCGCGCCCAGGCGGCGATGCGCTCGAACGGGCTCGGCCGATAGCGGCTGGCGAGGACGTAGGCCATGCGCCGGATCGACAGGTGATTGCCCGCAAGCGCGAGCTTCTGCGTGAAGCAGGCGAGCGGATGCGGGCCCACCAGCGCCTCCATCTCCGCGGCCTGTTCGGCATCCTCGATGCCCCAGCTCGTGACCGGCGGGCACGGTACCGTCCAGCCCTCGCCGGCCGCGGCCGCCGCTGCGAGCATCGCCTCTCGCCGCGCGGGCAGGATCAGGTCGAACATCGACTGGCCCGACTCGGGGAGCGCGGCGTCGAGATAGATCAGCGCGCCGATGCGCTCGGCCATGCGGTCGGCGACGCCGGTCACGACCATGCCGCCATAGCTGTGGCCGACCAGGGTGACGCCGTCGAGCCGCTCGTAGCGGATCAGGCTCGTCACGTCGGCGATGTGGGTCTCGAGGTCGATCGACCGGCTGAGGAGGTGGCTGCGCTCGCCGAGGCCGGTGAGGCTCTGGCGGAAGACGGTATGCCCCTGCCGCTCGAGCAGCGTCGCGACCGGCTTCCAATACCAGCCGCCCTCGAAGGCGCCCTGCACCAGCACGAAGGTCGTCACGCGCCCCTCCCCTCGCCGCCTATCGCTTGTCCCGCTCGCCGCGGAGCCGCGCCAGCGCGGCGAAGGCGCCGCCGCGCGCGTCCTCCTCCGTCGGCGGCTCGAAGGCGACGCCGGGCGCATGGGGATAGGGATCGAGGCCGAGCGCCAGGAACTCGGCGACGAGCTGGCCGAGGTCGGCGCGGCCATCGACCAGGGGCTCCGGCGCGTCGAGATCGGCGGCGTGGCTGCCCTTCGGCTCGCCCTCGACGCCAGAGCCCTCGATCCGCGCCCCGGCCGACGCCGCCGTCCCGAAGCGGGCCTCGACCGGCTCGTGGATTTCGGCCTCGAACGGCTCCAGGCTGACGACGCAGACGCGGGTCACGACGGCGTCGAGCGTGCCTCCGACCGCGAGGCCGTCGCGCCAGCGGCTGAGCCTGAGGTCGGCCTCGAGCCGCGCGATGCCCGGCAGGTCGAGGAAGGCCGCCAGCGCCGCCCGCTCGGCGGCGTCGGCTTCGAGATGGACCTCGCGTCCGTCCTCCGGCACCGCGGCCGCGACCACCGGACGGCTGAAGGGAAGATCGGTCGCCATGGCGTCCTCCTCGTTAGGGTGGGCATCGGCAAATGCCGATGCCCACGTCCGGCGCGGCCACGTGGGCAAGCGGAGCTTGCCCACCCTACGGCGCGTCAGCTCGTCGCGTCCGGATCCGGAAAGGCCGGCCCCTCGGCCAACAGCGGGCCGACCTGCACCGCCGCCAGGGCTGCGACCGCGGCACGGACGTAGCGCGCCAGCCGTGGGAGCCCTTCCGCCTCGTTGCCGCCGTAGACGTTCTTCGCCAGCGCCGCCTCCAGCGCCGCCTCGCCGTCGCCGGCCAGCGCCCGGTCGTAGGCCTCGGTGCGGCCGTAGAAGGCGCGGCCCATCGCCTTCACCCGCTTGGGCACGACGAGATAGCTCGTCCCCATCTCGCGCAGATTGCGGTCGAAGTCGCGGAACAGGATGTCGAACACGCGCTGGCCGATCTCGCGCACCGCCTCATCTTCGCCCTTGAGGCGGTGGAAGAAGAGAAAAGCGTGGAGAACCACCAGCTCGAAACGGCCGTCGAGCGTGTCGGCGACACCATAGCTCTCGTAGAATGCCGGCAGGCGCGCCTGCTGGAGGATGCGGCCGTGAATGGCCTCCGCCGGATCGGGCGGGCGGCGGCGGAACAGGGCGGCCATCGTTTCCTTCTCGTCCACGCGCCGCCTTGCGGGGCGCACCGCGGCCGGGTTAGGGCATGACGGCAGGATGGGCAAGCCGCCCGCAGGGGCGGCAGAGGGACCAGGCAAATGCGACCCAAGGCTTCACCCCGCGCGGCGGCGGGTGCGTTCGCGGCGGCACTGGCGCTGATCGCGCTCGGCGGCTGCGGCGGCAGCTCGATCTCCGAGACCCATGTCCGCGGCTACATGCTCTCGGAGAACGCGCTCCAGCAGATCCCGGTGGGATCGAGCCAGGAGCAGGTCTCGGTGGTGATGGGCACGCCCTCGACCACCGCCTCGCTGAACGGCGACATCTGGTACTACATCTCGCAGAAGACGGTGCGCCCGGTCGCCTTCATGAACCCGCACATCGTCGACCAGCACGTCGTCGCGGTCTATTTCGACAAGAACAAGAAGGTCACCCGCATCGCCAACTACGGCCTCAAGGACGGCAAGGTGTTCGACTTCATCAGCCGCACCACCCCGACCTCGGGCATCGAGCAGACCTTCCTCCAGCGCGCCCTCGGCGCCCTCTCGTTCTGAGGCCCGCCGGCACCGCAAGCCGGCCGGCAGCGCCGATGAAGACCGTGGTGTTCGACATCGGCAACGTGCTGCTGCGCTGGGATCCGCGCCATCTCTACCGCTCGCTGTTCGACGACGAGCGGGAGATGGAGTGGTTCCTCGCCACGGTCTGCGATGCGGCGTGGAACCTCGAGCAGGACCGCGGTCGCCCCTGGCGCGAGGCGGTGGAGACGCGGATCGCCGCGTACCCGCAGTGGGAGCGGCACATCCGGGCCTACGACGAGCGCTGGCACGAGACCGTCGCCGGCCCGATCGACGGCAGCGTCGCGGTGCTGGCGGCCCTCAAGGCGGCGGGAGTCCCGGTCTACGCCATCTCCAATTTCTCGGCGGCGAAATACGACGAGACGGCGCGGCGGTTCCCCTTCCTCGACGCGTTCGACGGGGTCGTCATTTCCGGCCGGGAAGGGCTGGTGAAGCCGGACCCGCGGATTTTCCGGCTGTTCCTGGAGCGCTATCGGCTGGATGCCGGCGACTGCGTGTTCATCGACGACAGCGAGGCCAATGCCCGCGCCGCCCAGGCCATCGGCATGGCGGCCGTCCATTTCCGCGACGGGCTCGATCTCGCCGCCGCCCTCGCGGCCCTCGGCGTCGCGGCGCCCGCCCTCCGGCGGCTCCCGCCGCCGGAACCCGATGCACCCGCCCGGGTCACCGCCTGAGCCGGCCCGGCCGGCGCCCCGCCGTCAGCGGGCGTTGTCCTCGCGGGTCATCAGGGCCCGGACCTCGACGCCGATGCGGCTGCCGTTGACCACGATCGCCCCCTTGGCGACGGGCAGATTGTTGGCGAGGATGACGACGTCGTCGTCGATCGCGGTCTCGAGCTGGATCACGGCGCCGCGGCCCATGCGCAGCAACTGGTGGATCGGCATGGTGGCGGTCCCGAGCACGACCGACAGCTCGAGCTGGACCTCGTTCAGCACCGCCATGGCCACGCCGACTTCCTCGCCCGCCGGATTGCGGAGGTCCAGGTCAGCACGCACATGGTTAACCGATGGTTGACGCGCCGATGATGCTGCGCTCCGGGCCGCCGCCGGAATGGCGGGCGAGCGAGGGCCGGGTGCCCTATCCCGCCGCGGTGGCGGCGATGGAGGCGCGGGTCGCCGCGATCCGCGTGGGCGAGGCGCCCGAGCTGGTGTGGCTGGTCGAGCATCCGCCGCTCTACACCGCCGGCACCGGCGCCCGCGACGCCGACCTCATCGACCCGGCGGCCCTGCCGGTGTTCCGGAGCGGCCGCGGCGGCCAGTTCACCTATCACGGCCCCGGCCAGCGCGTGGTCTACCTGATGCTCGACCTCAAGCGCCGCATGCCGGACGTACGCGCCTATGTCGAGGCGCTGGAGCGCTGGCTGGTCGCGGCGCTCGGCGCCTTCAACGTCGCGGCGGTGGCGCGGCCGGCGCCGCGCGTCGGGGTGTGGGTGCCCCGGCCGGAGAAGGGGCGTGGCGCGGAGGACAAGATCGGCGCCATCGGGGTCCGCGTCCGCGGCTGGGTCACCTATCACGGCGTCAGCCTGAACGTGGAGCCGGACCTCGGCCATTATGCCGGCATCGTGCCCTGCGGCATCAGCGACGGCGGCGTGACGAGCCTCGTCGACCTCGGCCGCCCGGTGACGATGGCCGAGGCGGACGCGGCGCTCCTCGCCGCCTTCCCGGCAGTGTTCGGCCCGGTCGAGCCCGCCGCCGGCGAGCCGCCGGAGCTCCTGGCCGAGGCGGTGCTTCAGCGGCCGTAGGTGTAGGTCATCGAGGCCTTGCCGATCGCCATGAAGTGCAGGCTGAAGCCGACCAGCGCGCCCGACGACGTCTGATCGATATCTTCGAGCTTCGGCGCCTTCACCGCGTAGACCGTGATGATGTAGTGGTGCGGGGCGTCGCCCTTGGGCGGGCACGGCCCGAGATAATGCGACAGGCCGGCGTCGTCGCGGGCCTGGATGGTGCCGGCCGGCATCTTGCCGCCCTCGGAGGCCTGGCCCTCCTTCAGCTCGGTCACGTCGGGCGGGATGTTCACCGCCATCCAGTGCCAGAAGCCGCTGCCGGTCGGCGCGTCGGGGTCGTACATCGTGACCGCGAAGCTCTTGGTGCCGGCCGGCGGGTTCGACCACTTCACCTCGGGCGAGACGTTCTGGCCGGTGCAGCCGATGATGTTGGCGACGTATTTCAGCGGGAACTTGCCGTCTGCCGGAAACGAGCTCGACGAAACCTCGAAGGCCGCCGCCGGGGCCGCCGATGCCATCAGCGCGACTGCGGCGAGGCCGAACCATTTCGCGTTCATCATTCCCTCCCCTTGTTGTCTTACGCGACGCTGCAACGATAGCAGAAGGCCACCTGCGGCCGAGAGGCGTTGCTTGAACTTTGCGTGAGTAGCGCGGTGGCTCGCCATGAAGAGCAAACCGCTGCTGTCATCCCGGACGCGCGGAGCGCGATCCGGGGCTGGCGCGGACTGGCCCCGGATCCCGGCTCTCGCCTTTGGCTCGGCCGGGATGACAGGCCGCGTCGGCGTAGGCCTTACGCCGCCCGGCGGCGGAGGGGACGGCCGGCCCAGGTCGCGACCGCGATGCCGCAGAGGATCAGGGCATAGCCGGCGAAATGGTAGGGCTGGAGGCTCTCGCCGAGAAAGACGATCGCGAGGGCCGAGCCGAACAGCGGAATCAGGTGGAAGAACGGCCCGGCCCGGTTGGCGCCGACCAGCTCGACGCCGCGGTTGTAGAACAGGAGCGCGATCAGGGAGGGCAGGAACACCGCGTAGGCGATCAGCGCGCCGGTGGTCCAGGTGAAGACGATCGGCACGCCGGTGTGGAGGTCCCACCAGAAGCCCGGCACCAGGCCGGCCCAGCCGACGAAGATCACCGCGGCGAGGAACGACGGCGTCGAGAGCGGCGGCCGCTTCCGCAGCATCGCCGAATAGAACGAGTAGACCACGAGCGCGCCGAAGATGAAGAGGTCGCCCGGGTTCGGCCGGAACGCCAGCAGCACCGCGAGACTGCCCTGGCAGAGGATCACGACGACGCCGACGAGCGACGCGGCGATGCCGGCGAGCTGGTGCGGACTGAGGCGGTCGCCGAACAGGATGAAGGTCCACAGCCCGAACAGGAGCGGCGCCGCCGACTGGATCAGGAGCGAGTTCACCGCCGTCGTCATCGACAGGCCGGTGTAGGACATCGCCGCGTTGATGGTGATGGAGCTGAGGCCGAGCACGACGAGGATGCCGGCGTGGCGAACGACGATCGGCCATTCGCGCCGCAGGTGCGGCAGCGCGAACGGCAGGATCACGAAGAAGGCGCCGCCCCACCGCACGAAGGACAGCGCGAACGCCGGCAGCGCGGTCGCCAGCACCCGGCCCGACACCTGGTTGCCGGCCCAGAAGAGCGAGGTCAGCGTCAGGAGCAGATAGGGCCGGTCGTAGAGGGCGGCGGCGGCCCGGCGGAGGAAGGCGCTCATCGGGGTGCTCGGGCGCCGGGCGGAAAGCCCGGCGCCCGCCCTGTCTAGAGCAGTTTGCGCGGGGATTGAATCGGGTCGTGGCCGGAACCGGTGAACCCGCCCTCCCCCGTCATGGCCGGGCTTGGCCCGGGCATGACGGGGTGCGATGGGTAGACCCGGCGCGCGGGCCGTATATGCTCCGCCCTGCTCCGGGAACTGGATGAGATCTCAATGAACGACGTGACCAACGACTATCGCGTGGGCCAGCGGGTCCGGCGCGTCGAGGACGGGCGGCTGACGACCGGCCGCGGCCGCTACAACGCCGACGTCTCCTTCGACGGCCAGGCCCACGCGGTGTTCGTGCGCTCGCCGCATCCCCATGCCCGCATCCGCGCGATCGACACCGCCGCGGCGGCTGCGGCGCCGGGCGTGCTCGTGATCCTGACGGGGGCCGACTACGTCGCCGAAGGGCTCGGCGCGATGGCGATGATCGCGCCGCCGCTGCCGACCCTCGACAAGCGCTTCATCCCGCCGATCTACCCGCTCGCGATCGACCGGGTGCGCCGGGTCGGCGACGCCGTCGCAGTGGTCGTCGCCGAGACCCGCGCGGAGGCCCAGGACGCCGCCGAGCTGGTCGAGGTCGACTACGAGGAGCTCCCGGCGGTGACCGAGGTCGGCGATGCCGCCCTGCCCGGCGCGCCGCTCGTCTTCGACGAGGCGCCGGAAAACACCGCCTTCCTCTACACCATAGGCGACGCCGCGGCGGTCGAGGAAGCCTTCGCCAAGGCGGACCGCATCGTCCGCCAGCGCATCCGCATCAACCGCGTCACCCATGCGCCGATGGAGACGCGCGGCATGGTCGCCTCCTACGACAGGGACAGCGGCTTCCAC
>DASZVN010000121.1:0-10742 GCA_035547055.1 Hyphomicrobiales bacterium | reverse complement strand
GCACGCGGCATTTTAAGGCGTCACCCGGGAGGATCGGTATTTTTCGAGCGTGAAAAGCATCAAGCCACGGATCATCCTTTATCGGTGCCGCCACATTGAGCTTCCCATGCGTGAATTGCCACATGGAGTCTTTGATCATGTCTGGTTTTCGCACGGTAAGGACAACTTCTCCTTCGCTCGTCGTCTCAGTGGATTCCCTATCCACTTCGATTTCTGCTGATGGCTGCCACGTTTTGTCTAAATCCACCTCGTAAGTTTGATCCTCCGTTTCAATGGTGAGCCGGTCCCTCCTATCCAGCACTCGCTTCGCATCTTGGATGCGGTCCATTGCCGTAACCAAACGCCCTTCATGGACTGGCGCATAATCTGGCAACTGCCGAACGTCTGTCTCAGCGGCCAACCGGCGGAGGGCTTCACGCAAATTAGGAATTGCTCGCGGTCCGCGGGCCTTGTCATCATCTAAAAATTCGAGAACAATATACTTGGCGCGGACGAGGTATTTGCCGACCAAAGGCCGCCAATCAAGATCGCGCAGTGCATCATCTTCAACACTTTTTAGTATGTTCTTAAGCCATACCTTTATGGATCCAGTCTCAACATCTTCAACGACGAGCAGTGGCTTAATCTCGCTGGCAATGCTAGTCGCCAACGCACCGTCCAGCGTCTCAAATGCACCGATGAGGAGGATGGCCGCCTCGAAGATGCGCTTAGGGTTGCCCTCCCCTTTGGCAAAGTCGATCTCAAAAGCAAAATCGGCGTCCGGCGGCGGCATGGGCGGCTCCCTCAGCACCATGACGTGCAATCCCGGCGCAACTCTACCCCTGCGCGGAACGTTATGGAAAGCCGGAATTTCGCTCATTTTCTGCCTCGAATATCGAGGCATCAGGCGCTTACGCAATCGTGGTGCGTTTGCTACCTAATGCCGGATAATCGAGGGCCGCCAGCGCGTCGAGCAAGCCCGCCAGCGCGCGCGACTCGCGATAGAGCGGCACGACGACGGAATAGATCGGTAGCTCGGCCGAGATCGGTGGCAGTGCTGGCGGGGACGACGGCGGCAGGATCGTCCGGGTTGCCGCCGCGAGCCGGATGGCGGCCAACAACAGGAAGAAGAGGCTGACTGCGACATGGCCGAGAGGTGGCGCATACGACAGGACGGCGATCGCGAGGCCGACCAGGGCGGCGAGCGCGACCGCGGCCGAGCGCGTCACCACGAGCGGCCGGGCCGACAGATGCGGCGCCTGCCGCTCCAGGAGGTCGCGGCAGGTCGAGACCAGGGTGACGCCGCTCCCGTCGAGAACAAGTTCGGCGAAGCGGCGCGGCGTCGCCAGCAGGATGCGGTCGCGGCCGACCGGCGTGCGCAGTCCCCTCACCAGCCCACGCAGCGCAGTGCCACGCGCGGCCACGACCGTGCGGCCATCGGCGAGGTGGAGGAGACCGCTCCGCAGCGCGGCGGCCGCCTCATGTGCGGCGAGGGCCGGGGAAGACGGCAGCGGATCGCCCGCGACGAGCGCGGCGATGCCCATCCGACGGGCGAGGCGGTGGACCACCGTGTCCGCGTCCACGTCGGCCGAGGCCATCAGCGCGTCGATAAGGTCGACGCCGACTTCGCGCACGCTCTTGAGGGCCTCGGCGAGGACGCCGGGTGGGGCAAGGTCGGCCACGAGCGCGAGTCCCGACGGGGCGCTCCGCGACGACAGCGGATGCGGCACCGCCGGGTCGATCTTTGCCGACGCCCGGCTGAAGGTCGCAGCCGCGAACGGCTCGCCCTCCTCGTCCATGCGTTCCCCCCAGCCGTGTCCGAGACCGGCCGATGACTGCTCTGGATGTAATCATCGGGTGGCGTGCCGCAAAAGCGAAATTCACGCGGAGCGTGCCGCCGCCATGCCGCCTGGGGTCATGGTTGCTGCTGGCGATGGCTTTGGCCGCCGCGGCTTCCGCGCCGCCGCCGGCCAACGCGCAGGATGGCCTGCCGCAGTTCCGCGACCCGGCGCTCAGGCGCGTCCGCCCCGATCTCGGGCCCCGCCAGGTGGTGCGCTTCCTGACCTCGGCGGATTGGCCGCCGTTCCAGTTCCTTGCTCCCGATGGCTCCCCGACCGGCTTCAATGCCGATCTCGCCCGCGCTCTGTGCGAGGAGCTCGGGCTCTCCTGCACCCTGCAGGCGCAGCCATGGCAGGACCTCGTGCCGGCTCTTCAGAAGGGCCAGGCCGACGCCGTGATCGCCGGCTTCCGGCCAAACGCCGACCTGGAGCAGCAGGTGCTCCTGACCCAGGTCTATTTCCGGCTGCCGGCCCGCTTCGCCGTTCGCCGCGACAGCCCGCTCGGCGATGCCGTTCCGGAGTCTTTGGCCGGCAAGTCGATCGCTGTCGTCTCGGGCTCGGCGCACGAGGCCTATCTCAACGCCTTCTTCCGGAGGAGCACGGTTGAAGCCTTTCCCGACGAGGCTGCCGCGCTGGCCGCGCTTCAGGCGGGTCATGCCGATGCGCTGTTCGGCGATGGCGTTACGTTGGCGCGCTGGGTCGGCGGCGCCGCGTCCGGCGGATGCTGCCGCCTGGCCGGTGGCCCCTATCTGGAAAGCCGGTTCTTCGGCGAGGGCATGGCGATCGCCGTCCCGCTCGCCGATGTCCGGCTGCGCGCCGCGCTCGACTACGCGCTTTCCGATATCGAGGCCAAAGGCACCATGGCCGAGCTCTATCTGCGCTGGTTCCCGGTCGGCCTGTTCGACCGCGGCACGGCGCAGCCGGTTGACGCTACGAAGCGTGCTCCGTAGCAGTGGGCTCGTTGAACAGGGATCGGTGAACGGTGAACGGCGACGAAACGAGCGGGACGGACCTCGCGGCCCTGGCCCAGGCATCCTCGGCCTGGCCGTTCGAGGAGGCGCGCAAGCTCGCTGCACGGGTTGAGCAGCGCGGCACCGGCGCCGACGGCGTGCTGTTCGAGACCGGCTACGGCCCCTCCGGCCTGCCGCATATCGGGACCTTCGGCGAGGTCGTGCGCACAACCATGGTGCGCCACGCGTTCCGGACGCTGACCGGGGATCGCATCCCGACCCGGCTGATCTGCTTCAGCGACGACATGGACGGCCTGCGCAAGGTGCCGGACAACATCCCGAACAAGGAGATGGCGGCCGCCCATCTCGGCAAGCCGCTGACCGCGATTCCCGACCCGTTCGGCACTCACGACAGCTTCGGCGCCCACAACAACGCCCAGCTCCGCGGCTTCCTCGACACCTTCGGCTTCGACTACGAGTTCGTGTCCTCGACCGCGTGCTACCGCGCCGGCCGTTTCGACTTGGCGCTGCTCCGCATGCTCGCCGTCTACGAGGAGGTCATGGCGGTGATGCTGCCGACGCTCCGGCCGGAGCGGCGCGCGACCTATTCGCCGTTCCTGCCGGTCTCGCCGACCAGCGGGCAGGTGCTCCAGGTGCCGACGGTCGAGCGCCGGCTCGATGCCGGTACGATCGTCTATCGCGACCCCGACACCGACGCCCTGGTCGAGGTGCCGGTCACCGGCGGCCACTGCAAGCTGCAATGGAAGCCGGACTGGGCGATGCGCTGGTACGCGCTCGGCGTCGACTACGAGATGGCAGGCAAGGACCTGATCGATTCGGTCAAGGTGTCCGGCCGGATCTGCCGCATCCTCGGCGGCACGCCGCCCGAGGGCTTCAACTACGAGCTCTTCCTCGACGAGCGCGGCGAGAAGATCTCGAAGTCGCGCGGCAACGGCCTCACCGTGGAGGAGTGGCTCAGCTACGCGCCGCAAGAGAGCCTCGCGCTCTACATGTACCAGAACCCGCGGGCGGCGAAGCGGCTGTCGTTCGAGGCGATCCCGCGCCAGGTCGACGACTACCTGACGTTTCTGGAAAAATATCCGGAGCAGGGGCCAAAGGAGCGGCTGCAGAACCCGGCTTGGCACATCCACAACGGCGCCCCGCCGCCTCCCGAGACGCTGAAGGACGGTGTGCAACTGTCCTATTCGATGCTGCTGAACCTCGCCTCGGTGTCGAATGCCGACAGCCGCGAGGTGATGTGGGGCTTCATCCGCCGCTACGCGCCCGAGGCGTCGCCGGCGAGCCATCCGCGGCTCGACGCGCTGGTCGGCCACGCGGTGCAGTATTTCCACGACGTGGTGAAGCCGGCCAAGCGGTTCCGCGCGCCGGACGCGGTCGAGCGCGAAGCGCTCGCGGCGCTCGACGCGGCGCTCGGCGCGCTGCCGGCCACGGCGGAGGCCGGCACCATCCAGAATGCGGTCTACGAGGTCGGCCGAAGCTTCGAGCGCTACCAGGACGCCAAGCGCCTCGGCCCCGACGGCCGGCCCGGCGTCGCCCAGGGCTGGTTCGCCACGCTCTACCAGCTCCTGCTCGGCCAGGAGAAAGGGCCGCGCTTCGGCTCGTTCGTCGCGGTCTATGGCCTCGGCGAGACCCGCGCCTTGATCGCGCGGGCGCTCTCGGGCGCGTTCGCCCCGGCATAGCAGGCGCAAAAAAAGCCCCGGCCGGAGCCGGGGCTTTCGCCTTTCGCGATGCGGTCCGCGTCAGTTGCGGTTGCCGAACAGGCGCAGCAGCATCATGAACAGGTTGATGAAGTCGAGATAGAGGCTGAGCGCGCCCATGATGGCCTTGCGGCCCATCACCAGCGTCGAGTCGCCCTGATAGTACATCTCCTTGATGCGCTGGGTGTCGTAGGCGGTGAGGCCGGCGAAGATCAGCACGCCGGCGACCGACACTACGAACTGCAGCGCGCTCGAGTGCAGGAAGATGTTGACCAGGCTCGCGATGATGATGCCGATCAGGCCCATGAACAGGAACGAGCCCATGCCGGTCATGTCGCGCTTGGTGGTGTAGCCGTAGAGGCTGAGCGCGCCGAACGAGGCCGCGGTGATGAAGAAGACGCGGGCGATCGAGGCCTGGGTGTAGACCAGGAACACGGTCGACAGCGACAGCCCCATCAGCGCCGCGAACACCCAGAACGCGATCTGAGCGCCCGACACCGACATGTTCGAGATGCGCGCCGACAGGTAGAAGACCAGACCGAGCGGCGCCAGCACGATTACCCATTTCAGCGGGCTGACGAAGAGGCCGTAGCCGACCTGGGTGAGATAGGTCCCGGCGCCGATCTGCGCGACCGCGCCGTTGATATGTGCAGCCGCGGCCGGATTGCCGGTCACCGACATCATGTAGGCGCCGAGCGCAAAGAAGCCGGTGATCGCCAGCCCCAGCGCCATGTAGTTGTACACGGACAGCATGTAGGACCGCAGGCCCAGGTCGATGCCGCGGGCGCGGGCATCGACGCCGGCGGTCCAGCGGGCCGACGCGTTGCGGTCATAGTCAGACATCGAAGTGTCCTTCCCTGATGCCGGAAGACCGGCAAACCCCCACGAATATGGGCGCTTGGCCCAGGGACAGCAAGAAGCGCCGCCCTTCTCGCGAGGCGGTGCGATACTGCCTGAACCGACCTTACCACATCATGACGGGCTTGTTACTCCCGCGTCAGCTCGGGCTCCGTCGCCGCTACGCTCCGTCGGGCAGGAGACGGTCGCCGGGAATGCGATAGACCCGCTCGGCGCCGAGCATCAGCGCGACGGGCGCGCCTTGGAAGAGCGGGACGAAGGCCGGGTCGCAGAGATTGAGGCCGCCGGCATAGGCGCCGAAGGCCGGCAGCACCGCGCGGCGGCCGTCGGTCGCGACGCAGCGGCGGCGGACGCCGCGGCCGCGCATCCTGATTTTGGCGACCGGGTG
Source organism: Hyphomicrobiales bacterium (assembly GCA_035547055.1). GTDB lineage: Bacteria > Pseudomonadota > Alphaproteobacteria > Rhizobiales > Methylopilaceae > DASZVN01. Next base: position 5,011 of record DASZVN010000121.1, on the reverse strand, counting down.
GAGGTGACCCGCGAGCTCTCCCAGTGTTGGGCCGACCGTCGGCTCGTGGCGAAAGGTCAATGGGCCGATTTCGAGCTCGTCGGCCAGCCAATCGCCCGGCAGGCCGGCAGGCCGGTCGCGGTCGTGGTTGCCAGCGAGCCAGAGCCAGTCGCGGCCCTCGGCCAGCGTACCCAGCATTGCGGTGTCGGCCGGATCCATGCGTCCCATCGCCCGGCCGTCGTGAAAGCTGTCGCCGAGGGCGACGACCCGGCGGGGCTCGTGTTGGGTCAGCAGCAGCGACAATCGCCTGAGCGTGTCGCCGGTGTCGTAGGGCGGCACGAGGCCGCGCTGCCGGGCGGCGAAGGACGAGCCCTTCTCGAGATGGAGGTCGGCAACGACCAGCAGGCGCTCGGCCGGCCACCACAAGGCGCCGAGGGGATCGACCACGAGCGCCGTGCCGGCGATCTCGATCGCCGCCTCCTCCGCGGTCCGCTCAAGCACGCCCGTTTCCCATCGCTTCCGCAATCAGATCATCCGCGGCTTCGGCCAGGATCGCTTCCTGGGCCGCGCCGAACACCGCCTCCCGTCCGATCTCCAGGATGGAGGGCACCGCCAGCGGCGAGATGCGGTCGAGCGCGCGGTGTACGATGCGGCCGCGCACCCTGGCCAGCGTCTCGGCGACGCGGGCGACGTCGAGGAGGCCGCGGGCCGCATCTGCCCGGGCCGCGCGCAGCAGCACATGATCGGGCTGATGGCGGCGCAGCACGTCGTAGATGAGGTCGGACGAGATCGTGACCTGCCGGCCACTCTTCTTCTGTCCGGGAAAATGACGCTCGACCAGCCCGGCGATCACCGCGCAGTTGCGGAAGGTGCGCTTCATCAGGGACGATTCGAGGAGCCAGGCTTCGAGGTCGTCGCCCAGCATGTCCTGGCTGAACAGCTCCTCCAAGCTGAAGCTGCCGGCGGCGAGACGCCGGGGCAGGTCGCCGAGTCCCCAGATCGTCAGCGCATAATCGGTCGCGACGAAGCCGAGCGGATGGAGCCGCGCCCGCTCCAGCCGCCGCGTCAGCAGCATGCCGAGCGTCTGGTGCGCCTGCCGCCCTTCGAAGGGATAGCAGGTCATGAACTGCTTGTTCGCCCGCGGGAAGGTCTCGACCAGGAGCTCGTCCGGGCCGGGCAGCACGGACCGTTTGCGTTGCGCCTCCAGCCACTCGCGCACCTGCGCGGGAAGGCGGTCCCAGCGCGCCGGGTCGGCGACGGTGGCGCGAACCCGGTCGGCGACGCTGGTCGTCAGCGGCAGCCGGGCGCCCATGTAGGACGGGATCTTGGGCGCCTCGGCGCCGGTCGCCCGCGTCACCACGACGTCGTTCTCGACCATCGCCTCGAAGCGGAGGACCTCGCCGGCGAAGAGGAAGGTGTCGCCGGGCACCATGGTCTCGGCCAGGTATTCCTCGATCTGGCCGAGCACGCGGCCGCCGCGAAGGGGAATACCGGCGGCAGCGCCGGTGCCGTTGCCCCGAGTGCGACCAAGTCTCACCCGCACCATGTCGGCCTCGACGATGGTGCCGACGTTCATGCGGTATTGCTGGGCGGTCTGCGGATTGGCGACCCGCCACAGCCCGTCCTTGTTCTCGCGGATTCGGGCGAAGCGGTCGTAGCTCTTGAGCGCGTAGCCGCCGGTCGCGACGAAGGCGAGGGCGTCGTCGAAGTCGGCGCGCCGGAGCGCGGCATAGGGCAGGGCCTCGCGCACCTCGGCATAGAGGTCGTCGGCGGCAAACGGCGCGGCGCAGCCGGTGCCGAGGATGTGCTGGGCCAGGACGTCGAGCGCGCCCGGACGGAGCGGCTCGGTGTCCTGCTCGCCGGCGAGGACCGCCGCGCGGGTCGCCTCGCACTCGATCACCTCGAAGCGGTTGCCCGGCACCAGGATCGCCGCCGACGGCTCGTCGAGCCTATGGTTGGCACGACCGATGCGCTGGATAAGCCGCGACGAGCCCTTCGGGCCGCCGAGATGGACCACGAGGTCAACGTCGCCCCAGTCGATGCCGAGGTCGAGCGTGGCGGTGCAGACGACGGCACGGAGCCTGCCCGCCGCCATGGCCGCTTCGACGCGCCGTCGCTGCGCTACGTCAAGCGAGCCATGGTGCAGGGCGATCGCGAGATTGTCGTCGTTGAGCCGCCACAGCTCCTGGAAGGCCAGCTCGGCCAGCGCCCGGGTGTTGACGAAGACGAGGGTCGTCTTGTGGGCGCGGATCTCCTGGTAGATCGCCGGCAGCGCATGGCGTGCGGCGTGGCCGGCCCACGGCAGATTCTCCGCAGTCTCGTGGATGGTGATCTCGGGGACGGCGCCACCCTCGACGACGAGGAGGTCGGCCGCCGTGCCGGGCGGCGTTTGCCGCACGAGCCAGCGGCACAGGGCTTCCGGGTCGGCGACTGTCGCCGACAGGCCGACGCGGACCGCGCCCGGCGCCAGGCGTCCGAGCCGGGCGAGGTCGAGCGCCAGGAGGTCGCCGCGCTTGGTCGGCGCCACGGCGTGGAGCTCGTCGATCACGATGCGGCGGAGCCTGCCGAACAGGCGCGGCGCGTCGGGATTGGAGAGGAGGAGTGCGACCTGCTCCGGGGTCGTGAGCAGCACGTCCGGCGGGTCGAAGCGCTGGCGCATCCGCTTCGACGGCGGCGTGTCGCCGGTGCGGGTCTCGATGCGGATGGGCACGCCCATTTCTGCGGCCGGTGCCTCGACGTTCCGCGCGACGTCGACCGCCAGCGCCTTCAGCGGCGAAATGTAAAGCGTGTGGAGGCCGCCTCGCCCGTCATTGCGAGCGGAGCGAAGCAATCCAGGGGCCACCAGTAGGGCGCTTGCGGCTTCTGAATTGCCTCGCCGCTTCGCTCCTCGCAATGACGGCTCGTCTTGTCCACCCGCAAACTCGACCAGCGTCGGCAGGAAGCCGGCGAGGGTCTTGCCGGCGCCGGTCGGCGCGACGAGCAGGGTGGAGCGTCCCGCGGCCGCGTGGGCGAGCAGCGCCGTCTGGTGCGGGCGCGGCTGCCAGCCCCGCGCCGCGAACCACGCGGCGATCGTGGGTGGCAGCGGCACCGCCACCGTCTTCGCGCCAGCGCGCTTCCGCTTGATTGCAGTCGGCGCCATGGCCCTGCTGACGTTGTCTTTCACGCCGCTAGGCTAGCGCCGGCGGGGCGCGACCGCGACCGGGCGGCTTCGCCGTGATGGCGACCCCGCGGCAACGTGGCAGGCCGTGGCCGTCCCTGTCGCGGCTTACCCTCGCTTGATCTCTTTACGGATTCGGTGCTTCAACCGCCGCGGCGCCGCTCGGCCCGTGAGCGCACCCAAGCCCTATCCGTACGGGTTCTTCGACTTGGAGCGATCGATGGCTCAGAACTCCTCGCGCGCGGCCGGACGCCATTTCCTCAACATTCCCGGCCCGACGCCGGTGCCCGATCGCGTGCTCCGCGCCATCGACACGCCGCTGATCGACCAGCGCGGTCCCGAGTTCCAGAAGCTCGGCAAGCGCGTCCTCAACGACATCAAGACGATCTTCAAGACCACCGGCCCGGTGGTGATCTGGACCGCGACAGGCACCGGTGCCTGGGAAGCGGCGCTCGTCAACACGCTCTCCCCCGGCGACAAGGTGCTGTTCGTCGAGACCGGGCAGTTCGCGAACCTGTGGAAGACGATGGCCGAGCGCTTCGGCCTCGTGGTCGAGCTGATCAAGACCGACTGGCGCATCGGCGCCGACCCGGCCGCGATCGAGGCCAAGCTGCGCGAGGACAAGAAGCACGAGATCAAGGCGGTCTGCCTGCTCCACAACGAGACCGCGACCGGTTGCCAGTCGCCCCTCCCCGAGATCCGCAAGGCGATCGACGCCGCCGGCCACCCGGCGCTGTTCATGGTCGACACCATCTCCTCGCTCGGCTCGACCGACTATCGCCACGACGAGTGGGGCGTCGACGTCGCCATTGCCGGCGCGCAGAAAGGCCTGATGCTGCCGCCCGGCCTCTCGTTCAACGCCATCAGCGAGAAGGCGCTGAAGGCGTCCAAGACGGCCAAGCTGCCGAAGTCGTTCTTCTCCTGGGACGACATGTTCAACATGAACAAGTCGGGCTTCTTCCCCTATACGCCCGCGACCAACATGCTGCAGGGGCTCGCCGTGGCGATCGAGATGCTGCACGAGGAGGGGCTCGACAACGTCTTCGCCCGCCACGCCCGCCTCGCCGAGGCGACCCGCCGCGCGGTGCGCCATTGGGGGCTCGAGACCATCTGCCGCGACCCGAAATACTACTCGCCGACGGTCACCGCGGTGCTCCTGCCCGACGGCCACAACGCCGACGCGTTCCGCGCGCTGGCGCTGGAGAAGTTCAACATCTCCTATGGCGCGAGCTTCGGCCCGTTCGCCGGCAAGATGTTCCGCATCGGCCATCTCGGCGACACCAACGACCTCACCATCCTCGGCGCCCTCGCCGGCACCGAGATGGCGCTCCGCCTCTCCGGCGTGCCGGTCAAGTCCGGCGGCGTGCAGGTCGCGATGGACTACATTGCCGAGCAGTCGGCCGGCGCCGAGCGCGCGGCGGCGCAGTAGCGGCCGCCTCTGCGGCCGTCATTGCGAGGAGGCGAAGCCGACGAAGCAATCTAGAAGGGGACGGAGCGTTGCCCGCTGGATTGCTTCGCTTCGCTCGCAATGACAACTGGTCGTCGCTGGCGGCAAGGCACGACTCCGCATTCCCGCGGCGCCGGAGCACCCGGGGGATGGATGAGGGGACATGGAGCGCTGCAAGGCGCGACCAAGTCCGAGTAAAGGCGCGCCCGTTGCGCAGGGCGCTCGCCTTGCGGCGCTCCATGGCGGCGGTTTGTCGACCCCGGGCCGCGCTTTCTGTCCACGGCGGCGTTTGGAATGCCGGCCTCCCGCTCCCACACCGGCATCGTCGCCAAGGGAGCCGCCAAAGACCAGCCGCCGCCGGGACCGTCAGCCAGCTCCTGGCAGGCCGCTCTCGCGGCCGGGCGGTGCCCCGGGACCGTCCGGACGGG
>DASZVN010000120.1:0-20061 GCA_035547055.1 Hyphomicrobiales bacterium | reverse complement strand
GGGTCAGGAGCGCGACGATCACGATGTCGACGATCCAGGCGAAGATGCGCTTGCGCCTGACGTCGTCGAAGCGGGCAAGGATGGGCAGGGCGTCGATCGCGGTCATGGGGATGGCTCCCTCCAGGCCGAATCATGTGGGAGGCCCCGCGGCCCTGGCAAGGGGAGCCGATTCTGACGCCGGCCAGGCATCAGCCACCGGCAGGGCCGGCCTACGCTCCTTCGTCCGCCCGTGCGGTATTCGGTAGACGCTCGGGCCAAGGCCGAGGCCGGGCATGCCGAGAGAAGGCTAAGCCACCTGCTTGCGGCTGACGGTCTGGTCGCCACGACCGGCGAGGAGGCCCTCGATCGAGATGTCCTCGTCGATGGCCTCCCAATGAAGGCCGTAAGGCGACAATTCGACCGCTGCCCGCTCGGCTGGCGTTGCCTTCAGCAGGCGGGGAAACCACGCCAGCGGCGCGCCGAGGGTGCGGCCGTCCGACAGGCCGATCCACATCGTCTCTCCGTCGAAGTGCACCTCAGTCGGCGAAATGGTCATGCCAAGCCTCTTCGATCACAGCGCGGCGGGCCGCGACCATCCGCACGATATCACCGAGCGTCCGCGCGTCGAAGCCATGGCTTTCGGCAACGGTGACTTGCCCCGCCTCCAGCCACAGCTTCGCTTCGGCGCCGCCGCGGCGGACATGTACGTGCATCGGCTCCCGCGGGCTGCCTTCGTTCGAGTAGAAGAATGCCCGAAACGCACCGTCGCGGAAGACGACCGGCATTTCCCGCCCCCGAATGGCCCTCAGATGCTCCTCTGGCGGCCCACACCCGCGCCGTCCAACCCGTTCGTCGCGCTCGCGATGGCGGGCTACCCCCGCAGCCGCTCGGCGGCCCAGACGGCGTAGTAGGTCAGGATGGCGTCGGCGCCGGCGCGCTTGAAGGCGGCGAGGCTTTCCATGGCGGCGCGGTCGCGGTCGAGCCAGCCGTTGCGGCCGGCGGCCTCGATCATCGCGTACTCGCCGGACACCTGGTAGACCGCGGTCGGCAGGCCGAAGCGCTGCTTCATCCGCCAGACGATGTCGAGATAGGGCAGGCCGGGCTTGACCATCAGCATGTCGGCGCCCTCGGCGACGTCGAGCTCGGCCTCGCGGAGCGCCTCGGCGCCGTTGCCGGGGTCCATCTGGTAGGTGCGCTTGTCGCCGACGAGGGTCTTCGAGGTGCCGATGGCGTCGCGGAACGGGCCGTAGAAGGCCGAGGCGTATTTCGCGGTGTAGGCCATGATCTGCACGTCGGTGCGGCCGGCGCCGTCGAGCGCCGCGCGGATGGCGCCGACCCGGCCGTCCATCATGTCGGAGGGGGCGATCACGTCGGCGCCGGCTTCGGCCTGGGTCAGGGCCTGGCGCGCCAGCACCGCGACGGTCTCGTCGTTCAGGATCTCCTCGCCCCGCATCAGGCCGTCGTGGCCGTGGCTGGTGTAGGGATCGAGCGCGACGTCGGTGACGAGGCCGATCTCCGGCACCGCCCGCTTCAGCGACCGGAGCGCGCGGCAGACGAGATTGTCCGGGTTCAGCGCCTCGGAGCCCTCGGGGTCGCGGCGCTTGGGGTCGGTGTAGGGGAACAGGGCGATCGCGGGGATGCCGAGCTTCGCGGCGCGTTCGGCCGCCTCGACCAGGAGATCGATCGAGAGGCGGTCGGCGCCCGGCATCGAGGAAACCTGCTCGCGCCGCTTCTCGCCGTCGATCACGAACACCGGCCAGATCAGGTCGTCGACCGAGAGCGTGGTCTCGCGCACCAGGCGGCGGGTCCAGTCGGCGCGGCGGGTACGGCGTGGGCGGCGGACCAGGTCGAGCCGCGATGCAGCCTCCGCCAGCGGCTCCGGCGCCGCGGCGAGGGCGGGCGTGAGATCGAGCGAGGCGTCGATGGGCTTCATGGCGCGTGTCCGTGAGGGTCGACGCTCGCTAGCATAGCAGAGCGCCGGCGCCGATGCCCGATAGTGCCGCAGCGATTGACGGGGCCGGGCGGCGTCCCTAAGCCTCGGCCGGGTGGGGTGAGGAACAGGCGATGAGCGAAGCGGGCGGCGAGGAGCGGGCCGCGTCGAATTGGCTGGGCCGGCTGCCGCTGGCCGATTCCGCGCCGCTCCGCGCCATGGCGGCCCTGCCGGCCGGCGAGGCGCTGCTGTGGCTGTTCCGGGGCCTCGCCGCCTTCGAGATCCTCAAGGGGATCGTGCACTGGGCGGGGATCCTCGGCCTGTTCGGGGCGCCGTTCGACCAGGAGAGCCTCGGCTTCCGTGCCGCGACGATCTATTTCGCGGTGCTCGACCCTGCGGCCGGCGTCGGCCTGTGGCTGACCGCGTCGTGGGGCGTGGTGCTGTGGCTCGCCGCGGCGGCCAGCCAGCTCGTGCTCTGCCTCGTGCTGCACCGCGTCTTCGGCCATCTGTGGCCGCTCGCCGCCTTCGAGATCCTCGCGCTCGGCGCCTATCTCGCCCTGACCTTCCGCGCCGCCCAGGAGGCGGAGGAGGGCTGACCGGCCCGGCCGTCATCTGCTGCTCGCACCTGCGATCGCGGCTGATGGACGGCAAATGGCTGCCGCAGATGTTTCCGGCTGTTTTCGACGATCGCGACCAATGCTTCGGCACTGGCAACGATCGGTTCAGCACGTCCGGTTACCCATCGTTGAGTCTGAAAAATAAAGACAAATTTCATCGTGCTGTTTAAGCGCATTTTTATGGGCACCACGTAACTTGGCATCACAAGGCGGAATACTGCACCCGCCATAAAGCAAACAGACGAGGCGCGACAATGAAGAATCTGGCAAAGGCGGTGCCCGCCCCCGAACAAACGCCTGTGGGCGAATCCGTGCGCCCGCTTTACCTCGAATCGCTCATGCTGATCGAGCGGTTGCACCGCCGTCTGCTCGACGTGATCAAGGACGAGTTCGATCGCCGCGGCCGCACTGACATCAACAGCGTGCAGGCGCTTCTGCTCTACAATATCGGCGACAGCGAACTGACCGCGGGCGAGCTCCGCACCCGCGGCTATTATCTCGGCTCGAACGTCTCCTACAATCTGAAGAAGCTGGTGGAGATGGGCTTCCTCCACCACCAGCGCTCGCGGATGGACCGCCGCTCGGTCCGCATCAGCCTGACCGAGCGCGGCCGCGACGTTCACCAGATCGTCGACCAGCTCTATGCCAAGCACGTCCGCTCGATCGAGCACGTCGGCGGCATCGCGGCCGACGACTTCAAGACGCTGAACGTCGCCTTGGTCCGGCTGGAGCGGTTCTGGACCGACCAGATCCGCTATCGGCTCTGATCGCCGGAACGAAAACGGGCATCGGCGTGGCCGATGCCCGAAACGATATCGAAATCGCCATCTGAAGGACTCTCCGGGCCGACCGGCCCGGCGGTGCGCTCAGTGCAGGGTATCGCCCTCCTCGCGGGCCTGAAGCCGCACCATCTCGTCCTTCACGTGCAACTTTCGTCGCTTGAGCTCCGCCAAATGCAGGCTGTCGGCGAAGGGGTGCGACAGCTCGTCCTCGAGCTCGCGCTCCAGCGCCTGATGCTCCTTCTCAAGCTCCAAAAGCTCCGGTTGGGGCATAGGACCTCCTCCTTGGTGGCTGGTCCGTGGCAGCCCATCCTGCCACTTCAGGGCAGGGAAGTCGAACCGCCTGATTGATTGACCCACCAAAATCGGGCGCCGTCGCGGCATGGCGCAACGACGCTTGAAAGCCTCAACGCGCGTGCGATAGTGGCGGTTGCGGCCGCCGCCGAGGTGGCCGGGAATGCGGCCGGTCATGAACGACGAGGAAGAACGCGCCGCCCGCGCCGAGCTGGCGCGCCTCATGCAGGAGCACCGCGACCTCGATGCCGCCATCGAGGCTCTGGAGCGCATGCCGACCGGCGACCGCCTCCAGGTGCAGCGCTTGAAGAAGCGGAAATTGTGGCTGAAGGACCGCATCTCCTTCCTGAGCGACCAGCTCACCCCTGATATCATCGCCTGACGCGTCGTGGGGTGGCGACGCGCTGCCCCATGTCGGGCGCCGCACGCGGCCATCGGCGTTGCCGATGCCCATCCCGCCGGCCTAACGTCCGCCTCCGGCAAACCGAGCGGGGAGGGACCATGGCTGCGGTGACTTCGGAACGGGTGGAAGCGGGCGGCGCGGTTGCCGAACTCCTCGCGCGCCATCCCGACATCGTGCGCGCCGGAGCGGACGTCGATGCCCGCCACGTCCATGGATTTCGCGATCGCGCCGGCGCGACGCCGCTCGCCGTCGTCTATCCGCGCTCGACCGCCGAAGTCTCCTCGGTCCTCGCGATCTGCAACGCGTACCGCCAGCCGGTGGTGCCGCAAGGCGGCATGACGGGCCTCGCCGGCGGCGTCTTCACCACGGCCGGCTGCATTGCCCTGTCGCTCGAACGGATGCGGGCGATCGAGGAGCTCGACCCCGCCGCACAGACCATCACCGTCGAGGCCGGGGTCACCATGCAGGCGGTGCAGGAGGCGGCCGACGCGGCGGGCATGCTCTATCCGCTCGATCTCGGCGGCCGGGGCACCGCCCAGGTCGGCGGCAACGCCTCGACCAATGCCGGCGGCAACCGTGTGCTCCGCTTCGGCATGGCCAAGGATCTCGTGCTCGGCTACGAGGCGGTGCTGGCCGACGGCACCGTGGTCGGCACGCTCAACAAGATGCTCAAGGCCAACACCGGCTACGACCTCAAGCACCTGTTCCTGGGCAGCGAGGGCACGCTCGGGATCATCACCCGCCTGGTTCTGCGGCTGTTTCCGAAACCGAAGAGCACCTGCCTCGGCCTCTGCGCGGTGAACGACTTCGACGCCGTGCTGAAGCTCTTGGCGCGGAGCCGGGAGGAGCTCGGCACGACGCTCTCGGCCTTCGAGCTGATGTGGCCCGAGGTCTACCGCCTCTCGGCCTCCATGCCGGGGCGGCGGATGCCGCTCAAGCCTGGCGCCGGCGGCTATGTCCTGATCGAGACCATGGGGACCCACCCGGAGGACGACGAGCGCCATTTCGAGGCCTTGATGGAGGGCGCGCTCGCCGGCGGCATCGTCACCGACGCCGTCATCTGCCGCTCTGCCCGCGACGTCGCCAACCTCTGGGAAATCCGCGACCTCGCCGGCATCGCGCGGCGCGAGCTGGGCCCCCAGGTTGGCTTCGACATCAGCGTGCCCACCGGAAAGATCGGTGCCTTCATCGCCGAGGTCGAGCGGCGGCTGAAGCCGCGCTGGCCGGAGGCCTCGACCACCTGCTTTGGCCATGTCGCCGACGGCAACATCCATTTCGGCGTGCTGACCGGCAACGCCGCGATCCCGTCTGCCGAGATCGAGACGCTGGTCTACGAGACGCTGGCCGAGTTCGGCGGCGCGGTGTCGGCCGAGCACGGCATCGGAGTGCAGAAGCGCAAGGCGCTGCACTATTCCCGCACCGAGGAGGAAATCGCCCTGATGCGCCGCCTCAAGGCGATGATGGACCCGAATGGGATCCTGAATCCTGGGAAGGTCCTGTAGGGTGGGCATCGGCCAAGGCCAATGCCCACGACGTGGGCACGCTGCGCGTGCCCACCCTGCGAAGCTTGCGCCCGCCGCCGCTTTCCCCCTATAAGCCCGGCCATTCCACACGCGGACTGTCGGCCTTCGGGCCGGTCCGGTGCCTCGCCCTTCAGGGGCGGGGTTCACGTCCGCGGCGGTCAACCGGAGCAGAGGACAACATGGCTCTCCCTGACGTGTCGCTGCGCCAGCTTCTCGAAGCCGGCGCGCATTTCGGCCACCAGTCGCATCGCTGGAACCCGAAGATGGCGCCCTTCATCTACGGCGCCCGCAACAACATCCACATCATCGACCTTGCCCAGACGGTGCCGCTGATGCACCGCGCGCTGCAGGCGATCAGCGACACGGTGGCCCGCGGCGGCCGCGTGCTCGTGGTCGGCACCAAGCGGCAGGCGCAGGATTCGGTTGCCGATGCCGCCCGGCGCTCGGCGCAGTACTACGTCAATGCGCGCTGGCTCGGCGGCATGCTGACCAACTGGAAGACGATCTCGCACTCAATCCAGCGCCTCGCCCGTCTCGACTCCATGCTCGAGGGGGAGGCCCAGGGCTTCACCAAGAAGGAGCGCCTGTCGCTGTCGCGCGAGCGCAGCCGGCTCGACAAGGAACTCGGCGGCATCCGCGACATGGGCGGCTTGCCGGACCTCTTGTTCGTGATCGACACCAACAAGGAGGCGATCGCGATCAAGGAGGCCCAGCGCCTCGGCATTCCGGTCGCGGCGATCCTCGACAGCAATTGCGACCCGGACGGCATCGCCTACCCGATCCCGGGCAACGACGATGCCGGGCGGGCGATCGCGCTCTATTGCGACCTCTTCGCCCGCGCTGCGATCGACGGCATCGGCCGCGCCCAGGGCGACATGGGGATCGACGTCGGCGCAGCCGAGGAGCCGCTCGGCGAGGAGCTGCCGGCCGCTGCGGCCGAAGGCGAGGCGCCGGCCGAGGCGTTCGAGCGCCTCGGCGCGCCGCGCGGCGCGCCCGACGACCTCACCAAGCTTGCGGGCGTCGGCCCGACGCTGGAGAAGCGCCTCAACGACTACGGCGTCTTTCACTATTGGCAGATCGGCGCGCTGACTCCGCCTGAGGCCGAGGAGATGGACCGCGAGCTCAAGCTCGGCGGCCGCATTGACCGTGATGGCTGGATCGCCCAGGCCCGGGACCTCGTCGCCGGGGCGTGAATGGCCATATTCACCTCTCCGCTCGCCGGAGAGGTGAAGTCGCCGGCGGAATTCGCTATGAGACGGCGGCGGTAGCCGCCGACGTCAAGAATCAAGAAGGAGCAGGGTCGTGGCCGACATCACCGCGGCGATGGTCAAGGAGCTGCGCGACAAGACCGGCGCCGGCATGATGGACTGCAAGGCGGCGCTCGGCGAGACCGGCGGCGACCTCGAGCAGGCGGTCGACTGGCTGCGCAAGAAGGGCCTGTCCAAGGCGGCCAAGAAGGCCGGCCGGGTCGCCGCCGAGGGCCTGATCGCGATCGCCGGCGGCGGCGCCGCGGCGGCGGTCGCCGAGATCAACTCCGAGACCGATTTCGTCGCCCGGAACGAGGAGTTCCAGGCGCTCGCTCGCGATTCCGCGGCGCTGGCGCTCGCGACCGACGGCAACGCCGAGGCGGTGCTCGCCGCCAAATCCGGCGCCGGCACCTTCGCCGACCGCATCCACGCGCTGATCGCCAAGATCGGCGAGAACATGACGCTGCGCCGCTCGACCCGCCTGCAGGTCGGTGCCGGCGCGGTCGGCACCTATCTCCACGGCTCCTCGTCGCCGGGGGTGGGCCGCATCGGCGTGCTGGTCGCCTTGGAATCCGAGGGCAATGCCGAGGAACTGGCCCAGCTCGGCCGCCAGATTGCCATGCACGTCGCGGCGATGAACCCGCTCGCGATCGACGAGAAGGGCATCGACCCGGCGGTGCTGGAGCGCGAGAAGGCGATCCTGCTGGAGAAGCACCAGGGCAAGCCCGCGGCGGTGCAGGAGAAGATCGTCCAGTCGGGCCTCAAGAGCTATTTCAAGGAAGTCTGCCTGCTCGACCAGCCCTACGTTCACGACAGCGCCAAGACCGTCGGCCAAGCGGTCAAGGAGGCGGCCGAGCGGCTCAAGGCGCCGATCACCGTCGCGGCCTTCGTGCGCTACGCGCTCGGCGAGGGCATCGAGAAGGGCGGCGGCGATTTCGCCGCCGAGGTCGCGGCGGCGGCCGCCGGCGGGCACTGACGATGGCGGCGCCGGCCGGCGTTCCCGGCGCCAAGCCCGCCTACCGGCGGGTGCTCGTCAAGATTTCCGGCGAGGCCCTGCTGGGGCCGGCGCCGTTCGGGCTCGACCCGGCGACGGTCGACCGCATCGCGTCCGACATCCTCGCGGTGCGCGACCTCGGCGTCGAGGTGGCGCTGGTGGTCGGCGGCGGCAACATCTTCCGCGGCGTCCAGCTCGCCGCGAGCGGCATCGACCGCGCCACCGGCGACTACATGGGCATGCTGGCCACGGTGATGAACGCGCTCGCCCTCGGCGCCGCGATCGAGAAGGGCGGCCAGACTGTCCGCATCATCTCGGCGCTCGACATGCCGGCGATCTGCGAGACCTATGCCCGGCTTCGCGCCCTCAGCCATTTCGAGAAGGGCCACGTGCTGCTGTTCACGGCCGGCACCGGCAACCCGTTCTTCACCACGGATACCGCGGCGGTGCTGCGTGCCGCCGAGATGGGCTGCGACGTCCTCCTCAAGGCGACCAATGTCGACGGGGTCTATTCGGCCGATCCCAAGATCCATCCGGATGCGGTACGCTACGACCATGTCAGCTACGACGAGGCCCTCGCCAAGGACCTCAAGGTCATGGATGCCGCGGCCTTCGCGCTTGCCCGCGAGAACGGGATCCCGATAATCGTCTTCTCGATCCACGGCGCGGGCTCGATCGCGGCCGCGGTGGCGGGCAGCGGGCGTTTCACGACCGTCGGCGCCTGAGCCGCCGGGCGTGCGGGTCCCGCCGTCGGGAGTGTTGGGAGGCGCGCCGCCATGGCCAAGACCGAATTCGACCTTGCCGAGCTGAAGCGCCGCATGGCCGGCGCTGTCGGCGTGCTGAAGCAGGAATTTGCCGGTCTGCGCACCGGCCGGGCCTCCCCCGGGCTACTCGATCCGGTCCAGGTCGAGGCCTATGGCTCGACCATGCCGCTGAACCAGCTTGCCACCATCAGCGTGCCCGAATCGCGCATGATCACCGTCCAGGTCTGGGACAGGAGCGTGGTCGGTGCTGTCGAGAAGGCGATCCGGAGCTCGAATCTCGGCCTCAACCCCATCACCGAGGGACAGAGCCTGCGCATCCCGATCCCCGAGCTCAACGAGGAGCGGCGGAAGGAGCTCGTGAAGGTCGCGCATAAATATGCCGAGCAGGCCCGGGTCGCGGTCCGCCATGTCCGCCGCGACGGCATCGACCTCCTGAAGAAGCTCGGTACCGACGGCGATGTCAGCGAGGACGAGGAGCGCCGCCATCAGGATGCCGTGCAGAAGGCGACCGACGCCTCGATCGGCGAGATCGACCAGATGCTGAGCCACAAGGAAAAGGAGATCACCCAGGTCTAGGCGCTGCCCGGCGCCCCTGACGTGCCCCATGACCAGCCCGATCCGCGATCCCCTGGCCGGAACCCAGCTCACCACGCCGGGCGGCGACACGCGTGGGCCGGCCCATGTCGCGATCATCATGGACGGCAATGGTCGTTGGGCGCGAGCCCGGGGTCTCCCCCGGGTGGCGGGCCACAAGCGGGGTGTCGACGCGCTCCGCGCGACCGTCCGTGCGGCGCCGGAGCTCGGCATCCGAACGCTCACCCTCTACAGCTTCAGCCAGGAGAACTGGTCGCGCCCCCCGTCCGAAGTCTCGGACCTGATGAACCTCCTGCGCGGTTTCGTCCGGCAGGATCTCAACGAATTGATCCGTGCCGGCGTGCGGGTCCGGGTGGTCGGCGAGCGCGAGGGGCTTGTGCCGGACATCCGCGCCCTGATCGAGGAATCCGAGGCCAAGACGAGGCTGAACGACCGCCTCACGCTGGTCGTCGCCTTCAATTATGGCGGCCGCCAGGAGATCGCGGCGGCCGCCCGGGCGCTCGCGGCTGAGGCGGCCGCCGGACGGCTTGACCCGGCCGCGATCGGGCCGGAGATGCTGGAGCGCCACCTCCTTACCGCGGGGCTGCCCGACCCCGATCTCATCATCCGCACCAGCGGCGAGCAGCGCCTGTCGAACTTCCTCTTGTGGCAGGCGGCCTATGCCGAGTTCGTGTTCCTGCCGATCTTCTGGCCGGATTTCGACCGCGCCGCGCTGGAAGGGGCGATCGCGGCGTATCGCGGCCGCGACCGCCGCTTCGGCGGCCTCGCCGAGCGGACCGCGACGTGACGCGGGACGCTGGGGTGCTGGCCTCGCGGGGATCGGAACTTGCGCTTCGCATCGCGTCGGCCATCGTGCTGGCGGCGCTGGCGCTTGGCGCGGCCTGGGCCGGCGGCGGGTGGCTCGCGGCGTTCTGGGCCGTCGCCGCGGTCGGCACGCTGGTCGAATGGTGGCGCCTCACCGCGCCGGGCGGCCCGATCTGGCAGCTTGCGGGCGTCGTCTATGCCGCAATTCTCGTTGCGGCTCCGGTGGTCCTCCGTGGTGATCCCGCCTGGGGCTTCGCCGCGCTGCTCTGGCTCTACGCTGCCGTGTGGCTCAGCGACATCATGGCGTTCGCCTGCGGGCGCGCCCTCGGCGGGCCGAAGCTCTGGCCCCGCCTGTCGCCGAAGAAGACCTGGTCGGGGCTCCTCGGCGGCACGGTGGCCGGCACCGGCGGGGCGGTCGCGGTCGCGTGGGCGGCCGGCGCCCCGGCGCTCGGGCCGGTCGCCCTCCTCAGCTTTGTGGTTGCGCTCGCCTCCCAAGGCGGCGATCTTCTCGAATCGGCGTTGAAACGCCGGTTCGGGGCCAAGGATTCCAGCCATGTCATTCCCGGCCACGGCGGCATCATGGACCGAATCGACGGCTTCGTGACCGCCGCCGCCCTGGCCGCCCTGGTCGGCGTCCTTCGCGCCGGCCTCGGTCACGCCGGGGAGGGGGTGCTGGCGTGGTGATCGCGACCGAGGCGAAGCCGCGTTCCCGGCCACGGCGGCAGGCCGAGGCGGCGCCGCGGGTGGTGAGCCTCCTCGGCGCGACCGGTTCGGTCGGCCGCTCCACCGTCGACCTTCTCGCGGCGGCGCCCGGCCGCTACCGCGTCGAGGCGGTGATCGGTGGCCATGACGTCGCCACGCTGGCCGCCACCGCCCTCGCGCTCGACGCCGCAATCGCGGTGATCGCCGACGATGCCGGCTACGCCGAGCTCCGCTCGGCCCTCGCCGGGAGCGCGACCGAGGCCGCGGCCGGCAGCGCCGCCGTCGCCGAGGCGGCGTCCCGCCCGGCCGACTGGACCATGGCCGGCATCACCGGCGCCGCCGGCGTCGCCCCGACGCTCGCCGCCGTCCGCCGCGGCGGCATCATCGCGATCGCCAACAAGGAGTGCCTGGTCTGCGCCGGCGCTGCCTTCATGGCCGAGGTTGCGGCTGCCGGTGCGACCGTGCTCCCCGTCGATTCCGAGCACAACGCGATCTTCCAGGCACTGACCGCCGGTGCCCGCGGCGACGTCGAGCGCATCATTCTGACCGCCTCGGGTGGCCCCTTCCGGCAATGGAGCCGGGCCCAGATGGAGGCCGCCCGGCCGGCGGATGCGCTGAAGCACCCGACCTGGAAGATGGGGCCGAAGATCACCATTGATTCGGCCACGTTGATGAACAAGGGCCTCGAGCTGATCGAGGCCCATCATCTGTTCGGCGTGGGGCCCGACCGGCTCGACGTCCTGGTCCACCCCCAATCGATCGTCCACGGCTTGGTGCGCTGGCGCGACGGCTCGGTCGTCGCCGGCCTCGCCACTGCCGATATGCGGGTGCCGATCGCCCACTGCCTCGGATGGCCGGAGCGGGTCGCCGCCCGGGCCGAGGCGCTCGACCTCGCCAAGGTCGGCACGCTGACCTTCGAGGCGCCCGATCCCGAGCGGTTTCCGGCGCTCCGGGTGGCGCTCGCGGCGCTTGCCGCGGGGGGCGGCGCGCCGACGGTCTTGAATGCCGCCAACGAGGTTGCGGTCGCGGCCTTTTTGGCCGGGCGGATCGGCTTCCTCGACATCGCCGCCGCGGTGGAGGCGACGGTCGAGGCGGCCGACCGCGCCGGCCTCCTCGCGACGCCCGAAAGCGTCGACCAGGCACTCGAACTCGATCGCGCCGGCCGCGCGCTCGCCGCCCGTCACTTGCCGAACGGCCACGGACGTGCATCCTAGCGGGCGATGCGGCACCATGGTTCGGCGTAATCTGCTATGATGCAACCCATGCTGTCGCTGATCGAATTCGTCCGCGAAGGGCTGAGCTACATCCTCCCCTTCGTGTTCGTCCTGACGATCGTGGTGTTCTTCCACGAGTTCGGCCACTACCTGGTGGCGCGGCTCTGTGGGGTGCGCATCCTCGCCTTCTCGATCGGATTCGGGCCTGAGCTGGTGTCGTGGTCCGACCGCACCGGGACGCGCTGGCGCATCGGCATGGTGCCGCTCGGCGGCTATGTCCGCTTCTTCGGCGACGAGGGCGCCGCCAGCACGCCCGACCGCCGCGCCGGCTCGACGATGAGCGCGGCCGACCGCCGGGTCAGCTTCCACCACAAGCCGGTGGCGCAGCGCGCTGCGATCGTGGTCGCCGGGCCGCTCGCCAATTTCGTCCTGGCGATCCTTGTGTTCGCCGCGGTGTTCTGGATCTCCGGCCGGCCGACGGCGACTGCCGAGGTCGATTCGGTGCAGCCCGGCAGCGCGGCCGCCGTCGCCGGCTTCAAGCCGGGCGATGTCATCGCCGCGATCGATGGCAAGGCCATCGACAGCTTCGGTGCGATGCAGGAGGTCGTGCGCGGCAGCGCCGGACGGTCGCTGACCTTCGTCGTCCGCCGCGACGGCGTCGAG
Source organism: Hyphomicrobiales bacterium (assembly GCA_035547055.1). Classification (GTDB taxonomy): domain Bacteria; phylum Pseudomonadota; class Alphaproteobacteria; order Rhizobiales; family Methylopilaceae; genus DASZVN01. The sequence continues at coordinate 7,554 of DASZVN010000120.1, read as the reverse complement.
CGCACCCTCGTCGCGACTCCCCGCCGCCAGGTCGTCACCGACGCCCTGGGCGGCAAGGCCGAGGTCGGCGTGCTCGGCATTCGCCGCGACACCGGCGCCGGCAACATGAAGGTGGTGCATTACGGGCCGGCGGCCGCGCTCGCCGCCGGCGCGGGCGAGACCTGGTTCGTCGTCAGCCGTACCATGCAATATGTCGGTCAGGTCGCGACCGGGCGCCAGTCGGCCGACCAGCTCAGTGGCCCGCTCCGCATCGCCGAGGTGTCGGGCCAGGCCGCCCGGCTCGGCTTCCAGGTGCTGATGAACCTCGCCGCCGTGCTGTCGGTGTCGATCGGACTCCTGAACCTGTTCCCGATTCCGCTGCTCGACGGCGGCCATCTGCTCTATTTCGGCATCGAGGCGGTGCGCGGCCGCCCGCTCAGCGAGCGGGCCCAGGAGGTCGGCTTCCGCATCGGGCTGGTGCTGGTGGGCGCCCTGATGCTGGTGGCGACCTGGAACGATATCGTCCACCTCGCCACGCTCTAGGGGTGGGACGATGCGCCTGAGAGGCCGCGAGCGTGGCGCGATGGGCACGCTCGCGGCCTAAAAGATGCGGAATTCCCTGTAGCTGCGTTGGCAGATGCAGGGAATCTGGTAAGACAAAGGTCGGCCGTGCGCCGGAGGATGTGCCGCCCGGGCGGGGAATCGGGCCAGGGCGGCGCTGCAGGAGGGGGTGACGAGCCCGATGAAAGCGGCATTGCGCCTGTTCGGCAGGCTTTCGTTCGCCGCGTTGCTGGCGGTCGCGGGCACGGCGCTCGGTGGGGCTGGGCTGGTGGCGACAGCGACCACGGTCCAAGCCCAGTCGGCGAGCCATATCGTCGTGCGCGGCAACCGCCGCATCGACGCCAGCACGGTGCGGTCCTATTTCGCCGGTGCCGGCGGGAAGATCGATGTCGACGCGGGCATCAAGCGCCTCTACGCCACCGGCATGTTCTCCGATGTTCGGGTCGCCCATCAGGGCGGCACGCTCGTCGTTACCGTCAACGAGAACCAGGTCATCAACCAGGTCGCCTTCGAGGGCAACAAGCACGTCAAGGATGCGATCCTGTCGGGCGTGATTGACTCGAAGGCGCGGGGCCCGTTCAGCCCGGCGGTGGTCCAGGGCGACGTGCAGCGCATCAAGGACGCCTATCTGCACTCGGGCTACGACGCGGCCCAGGTCTCGGCCGCAACGATCAACCTGCCCAACGGGCGGGTGAACCTGGTCTTCCAGGTCAACGAGGGCGGCAAGACCAAGATCAAGGAAATCAACTTCGTCGGCAACAAGGCGTTCTCCGCGGGGACGCTGCGTGACCAGTTGGTGACGTCGCGCAGCAATTTTCTGAGCTTCCTGAAGAACAACGACGTCTACGATCCCGATCGGCTCAACGCTGACCTCGAGAAGCTGCGCCAGTTCTACCTGAACCACGGCTACGCCGACATGCGCGTGGTCTCGTCTGTCGCGAACTACGACCCGAAGCAGAACGCCTTCTTCATCACCATCACGGTGGACGAGGGACAGCTCTATCGTTTCGGCAAGGTCAGCCTGGAATCCTCGGTGCCGGACGTGAAGCCGGACCGGCTGCGCCACGACATCGAGACCTCGCAAGGCTCGGTCTACGACGCCTCAGCGGTGCAGAAATCGGTCGAGGACATGTCGGTCGATCTCGCCAAGAGCGGCTATGCCTTCGCCCAGGTGCGCCCGCGCGGCGAGCGTGACTACGAACACCATACCATCTCGGTCGACTATGTCGTGGAGGAGGGTGCGCGCGTCTATGTCGAGCGCATCAACATCCACGGCAACACTCGTACCCGCGACTACGTCATCCGCCGCGAGTTCGACCTCAACGAGGGCGACGCCTACAATCAGGCGCTGATCGATCGCGCCGAGCGGCGCCTCAAGAATCTCGGCTTCTTCAAGTCGGTGAAGATCACCGCCACCCCCGGCAGCGCGCCCGACCGCGTGATCGTCGACGTCGCGGTGGTCGACCAGCCGACCGGCCAATTCACCATCTCCGGCGGCTATTCGACCGCCGACGGCCTGATCGCCGAGGTCGGCGTCGGCGAGAAGAACTTCATGGGTCGCGGCGAGTACATCCATGTCGGCGCCTCGCTCGGCCAGTACTCCCGTGGCGGGTCGTTCTCCTTCACCGAGCCCTATTTCCTCGGCCGCCGCGTCTCGGCGGGCATCGACCTCAGCTATCTCGACCAGGACAACACAATCTATTCGTCCTACGACATCAAGCAGTTCTCGGGGACGTTGCGCCTCGGCGTGCCGATCACCGAGGAGTTCACGGTCGGCGTCGACTACCAGTTCAACTGGAGCGATATTAGGGTTCCGGGCTCCTTGGTGCCGAACAATCTGCCGCGTGGCGCGTGCTTGCCCACTCCCGCGGGTTCGACCCTCTACCCGAACTGCGCCTCGGTCGCGCTGCTCGGCTCGCAAGGCAATCACATCACCTCGCTTGTCGGCTACTCGCTGACCTACAACACGCTGGACAACGTGCACGACCCGCGCAAGGGCATCTACGCCGAGTTCCATCAGGACATCGCCGGGCTGGGCGGCGACGCGCGGTTCCTCCGCGAGACCGGCGACATCCACTACTACCACGAGCTGCCTCACGACATGGTCGGGATGGCTCGCCTGCAGGGCGGCAACATTGTCGACCTCGGTGGTGGCAACCTCTATGTCTTCGACCAGTTCTTCAAAGGCCAGGAGCTGGTTCGCGGCTTCGCGCCGATGGGAATCGGCCCGCGCGACATCCGCACCAACCAATTCGACCCGATCGGCGCCACCACCTACCTTGGCGGTACGCTGGAGCTGCAGTTCCCGCTGTTCGGGGTGCCGCGTGACCTCGGCCTGCGCGGTGCGATATTCGCCGACGCGGGCACGGCCTTCGGCTACGACGGCGCTCGCGCCTTCGACCTCAACGGCAATGGCACGATCCAGCCGTTCGAGAGGATCAAGGTCTGGGATACTCCGGTGCTGCGGTCTTCGGTCGGCGTGTCGCTGCTCTGGAACTCGCCGCTTGGGCCGCTGCGCTTCAACTATGCCTTCGTGCTGAGCAAGGGTCGATACGACGACACCCAGGCTTTCAGCTTCTCCGGCGGCACCAGCTTCTGATCGCATCTCGCCGATGCCGGGGGCGCGAGAGAACGTTCCCTCCCGTCGTGGCCGGGCTTGTCCCGGCCATTCATGGGTTGGTTTTCGCAGCCGTATAGATCAACCCGCGGACGTCCGGCCCGCGGCTAGAGGCGATGGCACGGCCGCCCTGATTTTCGCTGGCGGCTCCTGCCCATGACCGATCCCAGCTTCTTTCCGCCGCCGGAGCCTCTGACGCTCGGCGAGATCGCCGAGCTGACCGGGGCCGAGCTCAAGGGCGATGCGGCGCGGCGCATCGTCGGGGTGGCGCCGCTGGAGCGGGCGGGCGCCGAGGATCTCGCCTTTCTCGACAATCCCGCCTACGCGGCTGCCTTCGCGACGACTGGCGCCGGGGCGTGCCTGGTCGCGCCGAAATTCGCCGCGCTGGCGCCGGCCGGCTTGCCGATCCTGGTGTCGAAGGAGCCCTATCGCGCCTTCGCCAAGGTGGCGGCCCGGCTGTTTCCCGCGGCGATGCGCCCGGCCGCGCTCTTCGCAGCCGATGGCGTCGCCGCCGGCGCGGTGGTCCATCCGAGCGCGCGGCTCGAGACCGGCGCGGTCGTCGACCCCGGCGCCGTGGTCGGCCCCCGCGCCGAAATCGGGCAGGGCACGGTGATCGCCGCCAACGCCGTGATCGGGCCGGACGTGCGGGTCGGACGCTTCTCGGCGATCGGGGCCGGCGCCTCGCTGCTCCATGCCCTCGTGGGCGACCATGTCATCATCCACCCCGGTGCCCGCATCGGCCAGGACGGCTTCGGCTTCGCGCTCGGCGCCGGGGGCCACCTCAAGGTGCCGCAGGTCGGCCGCGTCATCATCCAGGATCACGTCGAGATCGGCGCGGGCACCGCGATCGACCGGGGTGCCAACCGCGATACCGTGATCGGCGAGGGCACCAAGATCGACAACCTGGTCCAGATTGGCCATAACGTCGTCGTCGGGCGCCATTGCGTGATCGTGGCGCAGACGGGTATTTCCGGCAGCGTGACGCTGGAGGACTATGTGGTCCTCGGCGGCCATGTCGGTGTCGTCGGCCATGTCCGCATCGGCGCCGGCGCACAGATCGCGGGCTCCAGCAACGTCCGCGAGGACGTTCCGCCGGGCGCCCGCTGGGGCGGCACGCCGGCCCGGCCGGTGCGCACCTGGTTCCGCGAAATGGCGGTGCTGAGGCGCCTGACCGAGCGGGAGCGCGGCCACGGCGAGGCCGACGACGAACGGAGACCGTGATGGACGAGCGCAGCGGCGCGGCGCCTGAGACCTTGGAGACCGCGGACATTCTGCGCATCATGGCGCTCCTGCCGCACCGCTACCCCTTTCTCCTGGTCGACCGCATCATCGAGATGCAGGGCGACCAGTCCTGCATCGGCATTAAGAACGTCACCTACAACGAGCCGCAGTTCGCCGGCCATTTTCCGAGCCAGCCGATCATGCCGGGCGTGCTCCTGATCGAGGGCATGGCACAGACCGCGGGCGCGCTCTGCGTTGCCGCCCGAGGCGCCGGGGCCAAGCCGCGGCTGGTCTATTTCCTGACCATCGACAAGGCCAAGTTCCGCAAGCCGGTGATGCCGGGCGACGTGATCGAGTACCACATGCAGAAGCTCAGGAGCCGCGGCAACATGTGGTGGTTCCGCGGCGAGGCGAAGGTCGCCGGCGCCGTCGCGGCGGAGGCCGAGGTCTCCGCGATGCTCCTCGACAACTGACGGCCGTGGCGAAAATCCATCCCAGCGCCGTGGTCGAGGACGGCGCCCGCCTCGCCGAGGATGTCGAGGTCGGCGCATTCGCGTGGGTCGGCCACGAGGTCGCGGTCGGGCCGGGCTCGGTGCTGCACTCCCACGTCGTGGTCGCTGGCCGCACCACCATCGGCGCCCGCGCACGGCTGTTTCCCTTCGCCTCGATCGGCCACGAGCCGCAGGATCTGAAATATGACGGCGAGCCCTCGACGCTCACGATCGGCGACGACTGCCTGATCCGCGAGGGCGTCACCATGAACCCCGGCACCTCGGGCGGCGGCATGGCCACCACCGTCGGCAACGGCTGCGCCTTCCTCGCCAATTCCCATGTCGGGCACGACTGCGCGGTCGGCGACCACGTCGTCTTGTCCAACAACGTCATGCTGGCGGGGCATGTCAGCGTCGGCGACTATGCGATCCTGGGCGGCGGCGCCGCGGTGATCCAGTTCGCCCGGGTCGGCGCCCATGCCTTCGTCGGAGGCTTGAGCGGCCTCGAGAACGACCTCATCCCCTATGGCATGGCGGTCGGCAACCGCGCCCATCTCGCCGGGCTCAACATGGTGGGCCTGCGCCGCCGCGGCTTCGCCCGCGAGCATATCCAGGCGCTGCGCCGCGCCTACCGCCTCCTCTTCGCGGAGGAGGGGACGCTGCAGGAGCGGGTCGAGGACGTCGCGGAGGAGTTCGCCGGCGTGCCGATCGTGCAGGAGGTGGTCTCCTTCATCCGCTGCGGCAAGCGCGCCATCTGCACCCCCCGCCAGGCCGAGATCGCCGAGGCCTGAGAGCATGGCTCCGGGAGGAGCGCCCCGGTTTTCGGGGAAGATCATGCCCGAGCAAGATGCTAGGAGAGGGTGATGTCGCGACGAGATATCGTCCCTCTCTAGGGCGGCGCCATGGCGTTCGAGGTGCAGGACCGTGCGGGGCCGCTGGCAATCGTTGCCGGCGCCGGCGGGTTTCCGCTCGCGGTCGCCGACGCGGTGGTCGCGGCTGGCCGCCCAGTCTTCATCGTGGCGCTGGCCGGCGTGTCCGATCCCGACATCGGTCGCTTCCCGCATTGCTGGGTCGGGCTCGGCCAGTTCGGTCATTTCCTCGGCAACGTGGTCCGCGAGGGCTGCCACGAGGTGGTGTTCGTCGGCCCGGTGCGCCGCCCCGCCGATTGGCGCGATCTCGCTCCCGATTTCGGCATGATCCGCCGCTTGCCGCGCGTGATGCGCATGTTCAAGGGCGGCGACGACAAGCTGCTGTCCGGCGTGCTGCGCCTCACCGAGGAGGCCGGGCTCAAGGTCCGGGGCGTGCACGAGGTGGCGCCCAGGGTGCTGCTGCCCGAGGGGCCGCTCGGCCGCCACGACATCGACGGGGGCCTCGAAGGCGATATTGTCATCGCGCTCGACCTCCTGAGGACCCTCTCGCCTTACGACATCGGCCAGGGCGCGGTGGTCGCGAGCGGCCGGGTGCTAGCGATCGAGGCGGCCGACGGCACCGACGGCATGCTGGCCCATCTGGCGGAACTCCGCCGCAACGGGCGTCTCCGCCTCCGCGGCCGCCAGGGCGTGCTCGTCAAGGCGCCGAAGCGCGGGCAGGACCTGCGCGTCGACCTGCCGGCGCTGGGACCGGCCACCGTCGCCGGCGTCCAGGCCGCCGGCCTTTGTGGCATCGCCGGGCCTGCCGGACGCCTCGTCGTGATCGAGGGCGAGAAGGTCGCTGCCGCCGCCGATGCCGCCGGCCTCTTCGTCGCCGGCCTCCGCAGCGACGCTGCACCGTGAGCGTGCCGGACCGGCCGCTCGATATCGCGATCGTCGTCGGCGAGCACTCGGGTGACCAGCTCGGGGCGGCGCTGGTGCGGGCGCTACGCGAGGCGACCGGCGGCGCCGTCGCGTTCCGCGGCGTCGCTGGGCCGGCGATGCGGGCCGCAGGTGTCGAGTCGCTTTTCCCGCTCGCGGACATCGCGGTGATGGGTGTCACCGCGGTGGTGCCGCGCCTGCCGACGATCATGCGCCGCATCCGGCAAACGGCCGCCGCGCTGACGTCACGGCCGCCGGACGTCCTGGTGATCATCGACAGCCCGGACTTCACCCATCGGGTTGCCCGCCGTGTCAGACGGTTACGGCCTCACGTTCCGATCGTGGACTATGTCTCGCCGAGCGTCTGGGCGTGGCGGCCCGGACGCGCCAAGGCGATGCGGACTTATGTCGACCACCTGCTCGCACTGCTGCCGTTCGAGCCGGCGGTGCACGCTCGGCTCGGCGGCCCGCCGACCGACTATGTCGGCCACCCGCTGATCCAGCGCCTCGCCGAGCTGCGCCCCGACGCCGACGAGCGGGCGCTGCGCGCGACGGCGCCGATGCTCCTGGTGCTGCCCGGGAGTCGGGCGGTGACGGTCGAGCGTCTGATGCCGATTTTTCGCGAGACGGTGGCTCGGGTCCATGCCGAGGCTGGGCCGTTCGCGATCACGATTCCCGCGGTCGACCATCTCGCCGCACTGATCGGGCGGCTCGCGGCCGACTGGCCGGCACAGCCGGAGATCGTGGTCGGCGAGCGGGCCAAGCTCGCGGCCTTCCGGCGTGCGCGGGCGGCGCTGGTGTGCTCGGGCACCGCCAGCCTGGAGCTCGCGCTGGCCCAGGTTCCGATGGTCGTGGCCTACCGCGTCTCGCCGGTCGAGGCGCGCTTCACGGGCCT